>JACROQ010000093.1 GCA_016214375.1 Nitrospirota bacterium
AGTTCAGCATGACATGATTAAAAGGCCAAAAAGGGTAGGGGGCATCTCTCCCCCTACCCTGATCAACTAACCCCCCCACTACTTCTGATGACAGCTCAGACACAGGAGACTTCCTGCGTTGCGATCACTGTTAAGTTGAGCAGCCGTGATTCCAGAAGGCAGCGGCAGCACAGTCCCATCAATGGATGGGTGTCTTAAAAAACGTGTAGAGGTATTCTCATGTGGATTATGACAAGAGGCACACTCGATATACGCCTTTCCAGCCACTGTGGGATACGCCCTTATCCGGTCCCTGCCATCAGGAATAAGAATGAAATCGCCGCTCCTGCTCAAATAGCTTACCTTGCCGGCCAATAATCTTGCCGAGTCTGCAGCTATACCTACACATATCTGGCTGAACTGAGGATCAGTAGTACAAGGTATCTCCATTGATACAGGATGATCATTGGAGAGATTTGTTCCCAACATCGGATACTCCTGTGCCCCGGAGTTGATCATCATTCTTGTAGTCGTATCAACCCTGGGTGTGCCACTTGTCGGACTAAATCCGGTAATATTATTTGTGCTTCCCGATCCGGAGAAGTTTAAGAGTGAGTCAAAGGCAACCGTCCCATCATGACAGCTCAGGCAGGCGACTGATACTCCCTGTGGTTGAGTCACTGTGGCCTTTCCATCAAAGTTCGGACTATCATACAGTGTATAGGTCGCTGCAGATAGATTCCGGTTCCAGATAGGGGCTGCCCCTCCAGCAACATTAGTCAACCCGCCGTGCGGGGTATGGCAGAACACACAGACCTCTGTAATCCCCTGGGCCATGATGTCCGGGTTTGTTGTCAGGTTGTGTTTGGAGTTTCGTACATCCTCCGTAGCCCAGGTGTTGGTCAGAAAAGCTACAGTTGCCAGGATAAAGGCTACTCCGCCAAGGGTGAAGATTGTTCTAAGATGTTTCATCTTCTTTTCACCTCCTTTCGTTTGGTTGATTGGTAAATTAGTGAATTGGTTGATTGGTCGAGTTGGATATTTCGACCTTATAATAATCTTCATGTTCACCTCCTGTTTGTCAGTTCTTTATTGTTGTACTACCTTACTGTGTCTGGATTGTGTCTCCTCCTCCTAAGAATTTATATACATTGATGCGCCTGTTATACTGGTCTGCCACGTATATATTATCCTTCTCATCGATATACATCCCGGCTGGAAGCCAGACCTGCCCGGGCTTACTGCCCATCTCTCCAAAGAAGAGGAGGAGTCTACCCTCCCCATCAAAGATCTGGATATTATTAAAGGCAGCATCCACCACATAGATATGCCCCTCGCTATCGAGGGCTATCCCTTTGGGTTTTGAAAACATCCCAAGGCCTGTTCCTACCCCTCCAAATTTCCTTAAAAAGTTTCCATCCTTATCAAATATCTGTACCCTGAAATTGAAAGAGTCCATCACATACAGGGTGCCATCCTTACCGACAGCGATATTCGTCGGGAAATTGAATTCCCCATCCGCAGTTCCCCTCTGGCCGATGGTTTGCACCATATCCCCATCCATGTTGAGTACGCGGACATCATGCTTCTTGGTATCCACCACATAGACACGTCCTAAGCCCTCATTGAGCGCTATCCCAACGGGCTGTTCAAAGACCCCTTCCTTCCCCATGGCTTTTATGAACTTCCCCTCCTTGTCAAATACAACCACCCTGTTCTGAAGGCTATCTGTGATATAGATATTGTTGGCGGAATCTGTGGTCACCCCAAGGGGCTTACTAAGGACCCCCTGACCGTCTTCGCCTATTATAGAGAACTTGTGATTCTTTTTATCAAACATTAAAACCTTCCCCTGGGCGCTGTCTGCCACAAGAATCCTGCCATCCTTATCCGCATGAACCGCATAGGGTTTGCCTATCTGGGTAGCCACATCCTTTCCGATGACTGTCTCTTTAAGTTTCTTGGTGAAGCTCTCCTCCCTCACATCATCCTGCGAGGATATGGCGTACAGATATTTTATCCTTGGGGGATCCGGAGGGAGTGGCCATATCAGATCTACCTCTTTCTGTGAGGTTGCACAGCCGGCTATGAATAATATGGCCAATGCAACTACTATAAATTTCACTTTAATTATTTTTTAGCCTCCTTGTTAACTTCAAGCCCGATAAATCGGGCAACTACAAAACGCAGGCTGAAGCCTGCGGCTACTTCTGGTGACACGTCAGGCATAGCGCGCTGTACTTATTCGAAGTCCTTAAAAATGGGTCCCTCCCATCACTATTTTTTTCATCCGGGTCGTGCGGATTGTGACAGGATGCACACTGCACCTTATCTCCGGCAAAGGTCTTGACCCCATTGGGAAACGCCCTCCCGCCATCCTTCGAGGGTATGGTAGGCTGATTGAAACCAGGATCTATATTGTAAGAAGGAAGGCTCATGGATACCGGGTGATCATTTGTCAAATCCGTCTCCAGATACTTCAATGTTGCATCGTGAGCACCGGACAGGCCGCCGTAAGCGCCTGATGAACGGCTGTGACACTTGCCACAGGCATCCCCACCTGCCTCTGCACCTCCGGGTTTCATCTTGTAATGGACCCCTGTGTCAATGATCTCCCGGCTCTTTGGCTGAGTTAAGACGGCATCCACAGCCACAGTCCCATCGTGACAGGATAGACAGGCGAGGGAGATCCCGTCAGGGCCGTTATTCTGCGAGTCGAAATTAGGGCTTGAGTAGACCTTATAGCTCGTAGTGGATGGGGATTGTCGGTTCCAGAGCGGGGCGATCGTATCCGCATTGTGGGGGGTATGGCAGTACACACAGATCTCTTTGTAGTCGTTATATGCGGCGCCCTGCATAGGGCCTACCTCACTCCCGAATGCCCGCTGGTTGAGGTAACCCAGGTCATGTTTGGAACCAATCATGGAATTACCTGTGGCAGAGATTGCCGCTAATATCACAATCCCGGCAGAGACTATTGGAATAAATATCCTTCCTCTTTTCACCTAAATCCCCCCTTGCCCCCCTTTTAGGAAAGGGGGGGAGATATAAAGTAAAATTTGCAACATATATGCCATCACATAACTACTGGAAAAATAACTAAAAAACTATCCATCCTCCCTCTTGCCAAGTCCTTGTAACCGGAAATTTCTTGACTTACCCTCCTGCAAGTGTGGAGAGGAAGGGGCAGAATGTTTTTCCAATGTCCTAAATACACGATTTTGGTTAGAGTTGTCAAGGTGTTTTTGGGGGGGGTAGCTTGTAGCAAAAAGATACAGAAAGAAGAGATGTCCTGGTGATAGGAACGAACAACTTGTTTTTAAAAGGGAAAAGTGGTGTATCTATTCAACACAATGAGTGTCCCCTGTAGGGGCAGGTTTGAAACCTGCCCCTACTTTTTCCCTTTTTCACCCTTTTCTAATCCGTATTTTACAACCTTCGAAATGAGATTCTTTCTGCTGATGCCGAGTTCCCTTGCCAATTTGCTCTTATTCCAGTTTGTGCGTTCCAGCCCTTCACGAATAATGTCCCGCTCCACAGTTTCTACGATAGACTTGAGGGTGCCCGAGGACTTTGGTTTCTTTAGATAAGTCTTCTTTTCCACCTCTTCAACCATGTTTGTTGAGATCAGTTTCTTAGTGATAACTGTGTCAAAACCTGCCAGCAGGGTGGCCCTTTTTACTTCATTTTGCAACTCCCTTACGTTTCCGGGCCAGCTATAATTCAAAAAATATTCAAGGACCTCATCAGACAAATGCTTTATAGGAATATTACGCTCTGTACAGAACTTTGTGAGAAAATAGTTGGACAGCAGAGGAATATCCTCACTCCTTTCTCTCAACGGGGGGAGAAGGATCCTTATTTCGTTCAGCCGGTAATAGAGGTCTTCCCTGAACGTTCCTTTTTCAACCATCTTCTTGAGGTCTTTGTTTGTAGCAGCAATGATACGGACATCCACAGTGATGAATTTCGTGCCTCCAACACGCTTAAAGACACCGTCTTGAAGAACACGGAGCATCTTTGTCTGGAGGGCTGGACTAGTATCCCCTATCTCATCCAATAAGAAAGTTCCCCCATCTGCCAATTCGAAGAGCCCTTTTTTCTGGACAACTGCGCCTGTAAACGCCCCTTTCTCATGGCCAAATAATTCTGACTCTAACAGGTTTTCACTAAAGGCGCTGCAATTCTCTGCAATAAACGCCTTTTCTCTCCTGGGGCTGTTATAATGGACAATCCTTGCGATCAATTCCTTTCCTGTACCGCTCTCTCCCAGCAGGAGGACGGTACTGTCGCTCGGTATAATCTTCTCCAGTGTTCCAAAGATTTTCAATAGAGGGAGACTCTTACCAATGATGCTTGAGAAATCAAGTTTTTTCTGCATTTCTGAGAAGGGTGAGGGCGGTTCTTCCTTTGTGATCTCCCTCTGGTAGCTTATCATCTCCTCGACCATTGTCTCCAGGAGGCCTTTAAAAACTTCTAACTTTTCATGGGTAACTATCGGAACATCCTGTAGATTTTTCTCATACTCCTCGATGTTTACATCCAGGGACGACAGGTGTGCCTTAAGGTCTTGCCGGTCATTTTCACTTAGCGGACGGTCTAATACCCCGGCGGCTACTACAAAACCTAAACAGTCGTCTCGATTCAGGATGGGAACTACGAGGACGGTAAGGCCTGCGGGACACTTCTCTATAGCGGATTGTCTGGATTCTTTTGCTGCCTGGAAGATTTTTTTTATGCAGATGTCACATACTTGCTTGGCAGCAGGTGTATGTTCAATGAGGCTGCATGCTGTCGTATCCGACCGGTAAACGCTCCGTATTTCCTGGCCAATACTATTAAAATACCGAATATTGAAGCCCCAGGTGGTGCATACTTCAACGAGTTTTTTGCTTATCCGAAGCCCTAAGACCTTTTCCCAGAAGAGCTCCATCAGGCAGATTGGCTCCTTTACCGTAGAATAGTTTAAAACCTGAATATAATACATTAGCTATCAAGGCTTGTCAACAACAGGGCGGAAAAGGTTAGTCTCCGTTACTGTGAGTAACGGAGGATTGATTGGAGGAAAGAGAGCTGTCTTTATAGACTTGTCTTACCAGGTTCTGACTCTTTTCGGTTGAGAGGAGTTCTATCCCGATAATATGCATTTCACTCGTTCTCCCGAATCTTACTGGTTTACCTTCTAAGGCTATTGAACCAAGAAGTGGAAGTTCCATCGTCATATTAATGTATTTAAAAGTATAAAGTTCCGAAGTGATAGGATCTAAATAACCGATCAATGCCCCACCCTCGCTGATATTCAAGAGTACCCCGCGATGTTTATTGTGGTTAACCAGAATTTCAACAGGGATATTCGTATTGATACGATTATACCGTCGCATCTCTTTAAAGCTATTGTCTGGGTTAGACAGGGTTCCCATTGCATCTTCCTCTGACCCATAGACCGGGATGGTGCTCGTGGCCCGATTCTGATCCAGGATTTGCTTACAAGTTGTACTTAAGTGGATTATCTTAACAGAAAGGCCTGCTTCTAACGCAGCGATGACTGCCATTACGCCTAAGGAATCGATAGAGGTGACATCCTGGAAGTTGAGGATTACATTCGACACACCGGAATCTTTTAATTGGATAAGCTCTTCTTTTAAAGTGGATGCCCGGCTTCCAATAATCTTGCCGCACAGGTCAAGGATAGGGATTCCCCTCTTTCTGCGGATGGAGTAAGATAATTTATCACTCATCTAATAAAATAGTGTCTCTGAAGACAACCACCTTCATGGTTATAAGGTTAACAATCACTTAATTTAAACTGGTCATTGGCCCCAGTTTATAGAGAAAACGTATACATATGTACAAGGTAGTTTTGCAATTTCTATACCTATCAAATTTTTTAATAATCTATGGCTTGGATGACACCATGCAGGGAGATGTCTGCTGCTTTTCCTCTATCCTAGTAGAGTAGTCTGAGGATTATGCGGCATCAAACTCCACGGGTGATGTTCCCTTAGATGAGCTGATGGATTATAATAGATTACGCAACATCATTGAAAGATATCGGGAGGAATTATATTTAATGGCGGATAGGTTGTCAAGTCAATTTTTGGCTTTTCATTTTGGTGTTCGCTGGGGCTGGTATTTCTGGTATTTGTTCCAGTATCGATCAACAGGTGAGAAGAGATGACTGTATCTTCCTTGTGTTGATAGATATTCCTCAACGGGCCTTAACTTTGAAGGGATATAAGTATGCGTTACCTCTCCGTACACGGCCTCTTTAAGAGCCCAGACACCTGTTTCAACGGCCAACTTGGCAATCTTTGCTGTATAAGACGGATCATAGAGCCAGCCGGTAGGACATGGCGAAAAGGCAACAAAGAGTTTTGGCCCCTTATATTGCATTGACCGTCTGAATTTTTCTGAAAGGTCTACAGGGTGACGTGGAGATACTGTTGCAATATAGGGAGGGCGGTGTGCCCGCCATATCTCGAAGATATCCTTCTTATGATATCTTGTTCCTTCCGGGGATAGCCTTGCAGGTTTTGAGGTCGAGGTCTTTGAACCCAACGGGGATGCACTCGACATCTGCATGCCTGTATTCCCATACGCCTCATTATCATAGCAGAAATAATAGAAGTCTAAACCCCGGTATATTGCGCCTGATGTGGCCGATAGGGCAATATCGTAAGTAGCCCCGTCTCCGGCAAGCACGACCACCTTCAGGTCTTCTTCAGGCTTCAGCCGTCCCGTATCTATGAGTATATCCAAGGCATCCCGTATGCCTTGGGCCCCTGCTGGTGCTGACGCCATGGTGGTATAGAGCCATGACCCCTTGAATGGTGAGTAAGGGAAGGGGGCAAGGAGAGTGAAACACCCGGCCGCATTAACGAACACT
>JACROQ010000094.1 GCA_016214375.1 Nitrospirota bacterium
CAGTTCCTGTACCTGTTCCACCTCCTGTGCCACCAGTCCCGCCAGTGCCACCTGTTCCGCTGGCACCCGCAGTTTCGCCATCACCACTTGATCCGCCACCGGGCCCCCCTGGCGAGCGTTTTATAGCATTCAGTATGGCTTTAAATCCCTCAGCAGAAATCGTTGCTAATCCCTGGATGAAACCGAGAACGTCCTTGGAATTGGTTAGGTTTAAGCCCTTCACCAATTCTTTCATCGTCTCGTCTCCGATTTTAATCATCGGTTCTGGCTGTTCGGGAATTTGCACCTTTTCAGGGACAAGCGTAGATTTAACGACATCCACGAGGTCCTTCAAATCCTGGTAGCGGCTGGCCAGCATGGCAGGAGTGATATCCGGTGCCTCCTCGGGACACGGACTTTTCTGCCAATCCCAGAAGCGCGTGTCGTCGATTTTCTCGCAGGCGGAACAGCCGCCAAGTTGCGACTCTGCAAAAACGCCAGGCGTAGGAAGGGTAATAATTCGCTCCTGGGGCTCGTCGGGCAGCACCGAAGGCCATTGCTCCTCCTCGCCGCCTGTTAGGCCCTCGATCAAGCCTCGTGGCAGCTCCCGACCTGCCAAAGGAAACGCCACGTAGTTGCCGACGAAGCCAGCCACCGTATTTTCCACAACATCAGCAAGAGATCTACCGCGCCAATCGGTGATGTCCACGAGTGCCAGGTAGCGGAGGCCCGCGTCCCCTCCTGAGATGATAGAGGCAGTGTAGTAAGCACAATTAGCATTAAGGTGGTCAATCAAGCGGGCAACCCCAGTATCCGATGCTGTTGTAGCCGTCGGTTGCGATGCTCGTATTGTGAGAGCCTGTATCTCCTTGACCAAGTGCATTTGCCCTTTGTATTCCACAGTTGGTGTGAAAGAGATTACGCGCCACTCATTACCCACCTTTGCCTTGATAACGAGGTCATCTAAAATAGTTTCATCCGCCAGAGAGTTGTCATGTAAGCCAACTCTCTGGATTTCAGGGAGTTTCTTGGCAGCTTGCAGAGCTGCGGTTCCTACTCTCTTGTCGCCCCTTGGCAGTTGGCTCGTGATCTGAACCTCTTCATCGTCAATGATAAGCCGGCACTTGGTCGGCCATGGATAAACACCGCCGCTTGTCATACCTTCCTTTCTTACGTAAGCTGAAACCTCGAACTCTTTTACCTCTTGTTCACTAGTCTCAGGTTCCGGATAGAGTGCCGGCACCGTCGAGCCCCCTGTGGTGGCAGGTGGTTTAGGTTGTGTGATGCCGAGCAACTTGTCGAAGACAGGCTCTAGGGTCGGATCTAAAAGGGCCCTGCGAAGGAGATAACCGTACATAGATACTAAAACTGGCGTGAACTGAAGCACTTGGAATGGGACAAAAACGGCTGGCCTCACATTTTTGAGCTTGGTTGAGAGAAGATAATGCCGCAACACTTCGAAATATTGAAAAGTCACTGTATGGCAGTGATTGTGATTTCGTAGCACTCGGGTTCTAACGGTCGATTCCTCTTCTTGATTCACCTCAGCGATGGCAAAAGAGCGAGTGTTTCGAAGCGTGTTGCTTGTTTGCTGGATGCGGTCGTTAATATACCGGCTAGCTGTTGTCGAGGCCGTCATAGCAGCTTCAGTGACCGTTTCAACAGTCTTTGCATAACCTCCAGATAAAGGGCCGAGGGAGATAGCACCTCCCCCTCCCTCGGTAGTACCAGTGATTTTTTTCTCCGGTATTATGAAAGAAACCGTCTCGTTGATCATTTCATTGCGATGGATCGTGGTATCCTGAAAGTGTCTTTCATCTAGAGCCGTCTGGCGCCTGGCATAATCCCGGCGTCGCCAGTCAACAGTGGCGATTTTTGTTTCTTCGCAGGGAGCAAGAGGAATACTGTAGAGGAGGTCGCCAAGAGCATAGCCCAGATCCCACCACTCTTGTCGGAATTCCAACAGGGCGCCATAGCGGAGAGCTTTACCCAACACAGGTGTTTCATAACCCAGGGAACTTGCCCTATAACTTCTGACACGAGCGTCAACAGCATCTTCTTGTGCAGCACCTGGCAACATCACCAACTGGCTCAAATAGAAAACGCGTGCAGGAACCTCCCCTTGAGTATAAGGACTGCAAGGATCAGGAGGCCGAGCTGTCGCGGGCCTAGCAAAAAGGTGAGGAACTTTCTTGAACGCTGTAAGGATTTCGTCCTCTTTGCCAATCAGCCTTATTCTGGGAGCTACGCCAGCCATATCCTTCGGGGGACGGCGCTCTGCGATAAAGGTATGCGGACCATAGAGCCCTTCTCCGATCTCGTGGAGATCAGGCAAAAGGATGGGACGTTTGTTTACACTCAGATAAAGTTTATATAGCCCCTGTTGAGAGCCGCCGGCAAGAGCGGGGGGTATACTGAAAGCAAGAACAAAGGCACCGTTGGAGTCCGATACGGTGTTTGCAAGGACTGCACCGTCACTCTCCCGCAATATACCCATGCCAACCGCTGGTGCGGGTTGACCCGAAGGATCGACAATTTGACCGTACATTCTCGCGATTCTATCATTATGATTTGGCATGTATGTCCTCCAAGTTTGTTAACTATTTCACATTGAAAAGAGCCTCTTAGAATCTTACTTACGAGAAGGGCATGGTTAGGCTTCTACAACTCGACTTGAACTTTCCCCGATATTGTGGCCACACTCCACGCTCATATGACCTGCGAGCAATACCATAAAATTCTATAATTGTGTAAGCTACATCCCCGCCAGAAGACAACTCATATGTAATTCCTGATAGTATCTTTTACGCCTGTCCTCGGCTTTCGTACCCTATACAGAACTCCAAGTCCTCCAAGTCCCGTAATAATCAACCACACCGTTCCCGGCTCCGGTACCGGGGCTGTCTGGCCGTCAACCGAGTATGGGGTGTCATTCACCTGATCCCACAATGTCACTGTGTATGGCAACGGGCCGATGTTGTCATCAATGCTCCCACTATAGGTAAACCAGAACCCGCCCATCGTGTCACCGGGGAGTATCTCGGCACCAAAGTCTGCCATCCAGTGGACAAAATAGGGGGATATGTTCCCCACGTCAGCAGCGCCCCATCCTTCCAGTGTCAGGTCTGCCCCGGATAGGGGTTCTACTGTAGGAGAGATCACAAAGTCATAAAGCAAGTCAGCGGTATCGTTGGTAATGGTACTCTCATAGGTCCATGTGGTCGTACCGGAATCATAGGTGTTGGTGTAACTCACGAGCGGGACTGCCCTCGCAATGTCCGCTACTCCCATAAGAAACAGCCATAAGAATATTCCTGTGAAGATAGTTCGTGTGCTCATGAATAGCGCCCTCCTTTACTGGGAGACGATGTAGTCTCCACTGATGATTGTCCCTGATGCCTTATAATTAAAACTGTTCGGCCCTGTCACTGTGATATTGAATGTATCCGCCCTTGAGCCGGGGGTGGCATTATCCCCCACTGTGGTAGTAAAACTATATCCACCGGTGCCGTTCACTGTGCAGGGGCCTGTAACCACAGCCGTCTTGCCGGTCACTGAAAGAGAGGTGATCCCTGTGCTCACCACCTTCCTCCGGGTCTTGCTGGATGTAAAGGCGAGATTCCCTGAGGGTGTGCTGGAAAGAGACTTCACATCAAATGTCGCATAGGCATTATAGCCCCCTTCGGAGAAATAAGAGGAGGCCCCGTTTGAATTGGCAATGGGGTTTGTGGCCTCTCTCCAGGATGTCTTGACGCTGAACGGGACCGGCCCTGCGGAAGCAAAGCTGATCCAGCCGACATTCTCTCCCCAGGCATAGCCGCTGAAGACCCCTGTAGTAGGATTTATTGAAATCCCGCCGCTGGTAGGGGCAAAGTTAATCCATCCGATATTCTCCCCCCAGGCATAACCGGAGAGATTGCCGGCACCATCATTGACTACCCCATAGTTTACAGTCCCGCAGGTGGACGTGCTGAGACAGGAGAAACTGACCCACCCGATATTCTCACCCCAGGCAAACCCGCTTAATGCGGAATCGGTCACAGTCACACCGCCCCCATAAGAGGGGTTGAGATTGATCCACCCGATGTTCTCTCCGTAGGCATAGGCTGAGCCGTCGCTGCCAGGGTCAATGTTGCCGGCGTAGACCGTTTGACCCGATAGGCTTGCAATAAGGATCATCACCAGTAGTATGAAAACCGTAGATAATTTAACCATTCTCATCTGCATACTCCTTTTATCTCAAATATCAAAAAAATGTGGTCCCTTTTTCCAGAAACTGCAAAGGAAATTAGGGCAGCAATACAACGTGCTATTTTTTACTCCCTTCAATTTTACTTTGCCTTCTATCTTTTTAATGTTTATAGATAGCAAAGCGACATTCATGGTATTTAAACTATCAAATCACTGAGCATCAACGCCAACGCCCTGTCCACCTCGCACACACCACACATAGGCTGGCCAGGTCTTATCGCGGATGTACATGAAACCAAAGCTGACGTTCACGACCCACGCGTAGTTCGTATTGCTGGCGACCGTAGTAGCCGACCAGTAGTAGGTCGGCTGCACATTGCTGAAAGGGTGTCCACTGGGAAGCTTAGGAATACCCGACACCGATGTATCCACAAGGCTGATCAACTCCTGAGGCGTAGGTAGCCTCCACCCTTTACGCCCACCTACGGTCTTGTCATTACATTGAAATTGGGCAATATTGCCACTCCAATTCCAGGAATCCCATGTCCAGATATAAGTTCCCGTGCCTGACGATTGCTCCCAGACAAGCCCTGTTTCCTTGTCCAACACCGCTTCCCCTCCCATGACACATTTGAACCGGGCAGAATTACATGGATCACCCGTATCATTGGCGGGCAGGGTCTGGCTCCAGGGCGGTATAACCTCATCCTTTGCAGGGGCCTGATCCAGCGTCTTCATCGTCGGCCCGGGTGGTGCGCTCGGGTTCAGGTTGCCTGCAAGGGCAGGTGTGCTAAACATCAATAGGGATATGATTGCTACTGATAACCATTGCCATGTGATATGTTTCTTTCTCATTGTCTTTGTCTCCTGTAATTTGAATTGTTTTCGATAATTTTAGAGATTCTATACCCCTTTATAACACATCAAAACTACAGATTGACTACAGATTAGAGAAAATTTTCAATATTTTTTCTCTTTAGACCTCCCAATGTCTTTGTTTCTCCCCTTCCGGACCGGGGTGGACTTTACGGCAGTCAGGATTGTCCATAGCTCCTCCAGGTTATGGAATACCTGGTTCCCTTTGACCCCAACCTCCTCCACGATCCCCGCCACCCTCTGAGAGTCTTTCCCATCCCGGCGGTAGATGCGGACGATATAATTGTCCAGGGCAGGATGCTCCATTTTCATGGGGGGATTATAACAGATGAAAAACTACGGATTGACTACAGATTGGAAGGAAATCAAGAATTTTTTCACCCCGACAGGAGTGTTTTATAGATGGCCTCTGTCTGGGGAGAGGGACTGAGACCTATGGTGGCAGAAAATATCTTTCGTAGATTGTTGTAAATCGCTAACGCCTCGGCACGGCGGCCGAGCCTGTGATAGCAGGCAATCAGGCGCTGGTAGAATTCCTCGGCAAGGGGGTCCACCTCGATACCTTTCTTTAAGGTCTCTATTGCTTTATTAAACTCGCCCATATTTTCATATATCCTACCCAGCTCTCCGGTATAGCGCAGGAACTTGCTCCTCAATCTCTCACGAAGGAGCATAGCCCACTCATAGTCCTGGCTATCTGCAAGGAAGCCCCCCTTATATAGGGCAATCGCCTTCTCCATCAGCGGGATGGCCCTCTCTCTATCCCCTTCTTTTATCACCCCTTCAGCCCTGCCGAGGATGCGCTCAAATGCCCAAACATCCACCCAGCAGTAGTGTGGATCGAGGGTGACCAGGCCATCCTGAAAGCTTATCGCCCTCTCAGCCCCCACAAGCTCCCTGAGCCGGACGATGTTTATCCCGAATGCCTTGTGCGCCAGGTCCCCTTCCGATTCAGGCCATAATGTGTCAATGATCTGGTCTTCCCTTACATGACGCCCCCCTGATGCGATCAATAATTTGAGCATGGCCAGCGGTCTCTTCTTGACCTTCCTTGAAAATCTTACCGCCTTTCCGTCATTAACCAATTCAAATCTTCCGAGGGTGTATATCCTGACCGGCCAGGGCCAGTCTTCAATCTCACTGGGTGGTGTCTCAGGGGTGACATGACGCCTTCTGATCAGTTCCTGTACATAGTCAACCTCTATCCCGGCCTCGAGGGCCTTACAGCAGAGCCGCGCCATGACCTTCGGGAACCAGATGTAGGTATTACTGAACCCATACTTTCTCCCCAGGGCCATTGCCTTTTTGAGGGATTCCAGTCCATCCTCCTCTTTACCACGCTCAAGGGCAATCTGTGCCTCTGCGATGAGGGACATGAATTCAAAGGGTTTGCTCTTCATCATCAACGCCTTTTTGTAAGATTGAGTCAGGTGATAGGCTGACTCCTCATATTCTTGAAGCCCGTACATGACATAGGCCCTTTCAAGATGGTACACATAATCAATGACTGGAAACCCTGTATCCCTCCCCTTTTCCCACATCAACTTTGTATGAGAATCCGCCTGTGTCACATTTCCACGCAGCAGCGCCTTATGAGCCATAAGACTGTGATAGAAGCTCTGGTCTATTGGCCGGGCGCCACCGAGGGATGATGCCATCCTGTTTAAAAATCTCTCGGCTGTTTGAAAATCCCCTGCGTTAAGGGCGCTCAAGACACCGTGACCGAGCAGTACAAAGTCAAACACATGGACCCCTGTAGAGTCAGCAATATGCACGGCATCTAAGACAACTCCAAGACACCTCTCATGAGCCCCGGTAAGCGAAAGATACGTAGACTCCATCCACTTCATCAACAACACAAGCTGGGGCATAGCATCCCTGTCTTTGCTATACTTCTGGAAGGAAGCGATGATTGCCTCAGCCGCCTCAAAATCCCCTAATCTGGCCCTGTAATAGGCCAGGTTCACAAGAGCCGGAACCTTTACACCGATGTTATGACATCCCTGTAAAAGGGTATGCACCCGCTCTGCCCACGAGTCGATCACCGGATTCTGCGGCTGTCTGTATACCAGGGCCATAAACATGTTGTTTGTCACACCGGCATTGATCTCTCCTGGCGGAGGCGCCCCGAAGGTCTCCATGAGCTCATCAATCAGCTCGATCCACTGGTCAAGCTCCTTGAGGTTCATTGTGAAGTGTGTAATAGATTGGACAATCGATGACCAGGTGAGAAATACCCCTGTTGCATCTCCCTGTTTCCGAAAAAGGTTCAAGGCCCTCTTGAGTTGTGCACCCGCCTGGACTGGATCAAAGAAGAGGTGGGAGAGACCAAGCCAGTAGAGGAGATAGGGATCATTATCAACCACCCCGCCAGGAAGGGAGGTTATCCATTCCTCAAGTACCCTGTTCCTTCCCTGGGCCATCAGGGTCTGTGCACTCTTCATCACCAGTCTGGCAATCCCGTCCCAGTTGCAAACGTTACGGTACAGATCAAAGGCATTCTCAAATCTTCCACTCTCCTCAAGGATTGTGCCAGCCTTCTGCTGTATTTTGGATATATCATCATGGGGAAAATAATCCCTCGCATGGGAGAGGAGAAATTCCCGAAAAAGGGGATGGTACTGATAAACAGGGCTCTTGTGAGGACGTTTATCCGTAAAAAAGTGGTTGCGGTTTAAATCAGACAGGATATGTTCCGCAGAGTCAAGGCCAGTGAGATTTCTCGCCATACCGGCATCCATGTCAGGTAAAAATGAGGTCTTTAATAAAAAGTCCTGTGTGTCTCTGTCAATCTTCTGAAATATCTCTGCGTGAAAGTAGTCAGAAATTGTCCTGTTGGTAACACCTGCCCAGGAGTTAGTACCTATCTCCCCTCTCTTGATCCTCTCCAGGATAAGCATAAGCCCGGCTACCCAGCCGCCGGTGTTATTGTGACATTCCTGGAGCATCTCTTTTGAAAGCCTCCCTTTTAATTTGAGCCTCATGACGCCTTCAGATTCTTCAGGGGTGAGGCAAAGATTGTCCCATCCAATGACTTCCATGAGATGATTCACTTCCATCCTTGCAAGGAAATCGGGTGGGCAATTCCTGCATAACATAATGACATTAACTCCAGACGGAATGGCTTTAAAGCCCTCACGGATGATTCCATAAAAACCGGAATCTTCCGGAACATCCTGGCAGTTATCAAAGACAAGACAGGATGGGACCTTCAAATTGTTGAAGAGGTTCTCAAAGTAACGCCTGGTAAATGTGGAAAGGCCAGGGATATATTCAGGGGTTAAGAGGGGAAGTGATCTCTTTTTAGAGGGTGCGGCATTCTTCGCTGCGAGGCCCATGTAGTAGAAGAAAGAGGCCGCATCTGAATCGCCTTCATCCACCTGATACCATAGAGATGGCAACTTACGGCCATCGATATAGCTGCTTACCAGGACGGTCTTCCCTGCACCCGGTGGGCCGCATATCCAGATGACAGGCTTTTTACGGGCATGATCCAGAAGACTGAAAAGCCTTTTCTGGAGAAGGACTCCAGCGTAATGCGGACGGGTTATCTTAACAAGAGAGGCATCCCCGGATTTCGCCATAGTCCCGCACCCCTTAGGCCCTTTGCTGGTGTAAAAACAAGCGGGATTATAACAGCTTGGTTAAAACAAGTCAAAAAATTAACGGACAAATGTGTATGGAGAAGTTCAAAAGCTGGTTGGTATCAATTAGTAGATTTACTGTCCCTGGAGTAGACATCGACATGTATGA
This sequence comes from Nitrospirota bacterium, assembly GCA_016214375.1. Classification (GTDB taxonomy): domain Bacteria; phylum Nitrospirota; class 9FT-COMBO-42-15; order HDB-SIOI813; family HDB-SIOI813; genus JACRHF01. Next base: position 8,800 of record JACROQ010000094.1, read on the forward strand.
CCCTCGTAATCTCCCCTCCCCTTTTATAGAACTCAGGCCTCAAACAGGGAGGACGCACCAGTTGCGCATACATTTAAGCCATTTATTCCACCCTGTTGCAGGGGATAAGGCGTATGGGGAAAAAGCTGACCCATGGACGTTCCCTTTCTCTCCTTGGCGCGAACGCCATCATGGGCCTTCGATGGGACTACGGCTACATCGGTGGTGACTGGCGCTCCCTCCTCATGCTGGTAGCAACGGGCACGGCATGCAGGGTAAGTGGCATGAACAGGGAAAGATGAAAATACTCCTCTTTTGTAAATATAGTTGACATGAACATCTCCATTCTATTATGCTATTTTATAGAGTGGACGTGCGATGTCTAAAGAGCTAATGACCCCTGAGACCTTTCTCACCAAAAAATTCGGTATAGATAGTCATTCCGTTGAAAAGGCGATGTCCGGTTTCCTTAGAGGAAGGATAGACTATGCGGACCTCTATTTTGAGTATGTCATCCATGATGCCCTTGGACTCGAAGAGGGTCTTGTAAAGACCGCCTCCAGGAACATTGCCCAGGGAGTGGGCGTGCGTGCCCTTGCAGGAGACAAGACAGGGTATGCACACTCTGACGAGATCTCCTTAGATCAGATACAACTCGCTGCAAAGACAGCCAGCTTCATCGCATCAGGATCCGGAAATAGCGCCATCGTCCCCCTGCGGGGGATCGCCAGGCCTAAATCAGACCTCTACCCTGTTGAGACCTATCCAACAGATGTCCCCATCGAGGCCAGGATCAGATTGCTGGATAAAATAGACAAAATGGCCAGAGACTATGACCCCCGGATTAAAAACGTGCTTGCCTCTCTTAGCAGTGAGTTCAGGCTCATCCTGATCGTCACGTCAGAGGGGCTGGTCATCGGGGATGTTCAACCGCTCTACCGGCTCAATGTTACGTGTATCGCAGAAGAGAATGGGAATCGCCAGAGCGGGAGCTACGGCGGGGGCGGCCGGATAGGCTTCCCTTACTTCTTTGAGGAAAACCGCTACATCCTCTATACGAGAAAGGCGGCAAGGCAGGCGATCACAAACTTGGAGGCCGTGAATACCCCTGCCGGGACGATGGATGTCGTCTTAGGGCCCGGGTGGCCTGGCATCCTCCTCCACGAGGCAGTGGGGCACGG
>JACROQ010000043.1 GCA_016214375.1 Nitrospirota bacterium
AGATGAGAGGATAATGATTGTATTTGATACATCAATAATCTTGGCAAGGCGCGACAAAAATAACTCAAATTGTTTGTCAGAATACATAATAAATTCATCATGTTTTTCTAAGAAATCCTCTGCTATCCCAAGTTCCCGTGTATGTGATCTCACATAGCTTAAAGCGGCCTTTGCCGACTCCTGCATGACGTCACCCAGTTGACCTGTGAGGGTAAATCCTTTATCGCCCGGCATCTGTGTCGATTCTATAAAAAGGATGTCGCCCCCGGTTTCTGTCCATGCGAGGCCTGTGGCCACGCCGGGTATGGCGGTCCTTTTTGCCACCTCCGGATATATCTTCTCCGGTCCCAGGTAGCCGTGCAGATCCCCGACCTTTACGATAATCTTTTCTCCCTTCCCGGCGGCCACATCTTTTGCGACCTTCCTACAGACAGACGCAATCTCCCTCTCCAGGTTTCTGACCCCTGCCTCGCGGGTATAGCCGGATATGATCTTGAGTACGGTCTCTTTCGTGAATTCTATATTCTCAGAGGTCAGGCCATGCTCTTTGAGCTCCTTGGGGATCAGATAGTTCATGGCAATCCCGAGTTTTTCCTCTTCTGTATACCCTGCGAGTGCCAGGGTCTCCATCCTGTCTCTCAGGGCAGGCTGTATCGTCTGGGTGACATTGGCCGTTGTGATGAACATGACCTTTGAGAGATCAAAAGGGAGGTCCAGATAGTGGTCGCGGAAGGAAAAGTTCTGCTCAGGGTCCAGCACCTCCAACAGTGCAGAGGAGGGGTCCCCGCGAAAATCCATCCCTACCTTATCGATCTCATCAATCATAAACAGGGGATTGTTGGAACCGGCCCTCCGGATACTCTGGAGGATGCGCCCCGGCAGGGCGCCGATGTAGGTCCTCCTGTGCCCCCGGATCTCGGCCTCATCCCTCATCCCGCCCACAGACATGCGGATGAACTTCCTTCCGAGCGCCCGCGCAATGGACTGTCCGAGAGAGGTCTTTCCAACCCCGGGCGGGCCGACAAAGCAGAGTATCGGGCCCTTCATATCCTTTTTGAGTTTCCTGACCGCAAGGTATTCAATGATCCTCTCTTTGATCTTCTCCAGGTCATAATGATCCTGATCCAGGATCTTCTGGGCACGGTCAAGATCCAGATTGTCCTCGGTCCCCTTACCCCATGGGAGTTCGATAATCCAATCCAGATAGGTCCTTATGACATTGTATTCAGGGGATGCCGGCGGCAGTTTCTCCAACCGTTCCACCTCCCTCTCCGCCTCTTTCATGATCTCCTCTGGGAGATTGGCCTCCTTAAGCCGGTCCCTGGTCTCATTGGCCTCCTGGGCCCGCTCATCAGTTTCCCCCAACTCCTGCCTGATGGCCTTGAGCTGTTCCCTCAGGTAGTACTCCCGCTGTGCCTTGGACACCTCACCCTGGACCTGGGTCTGTATCTTTCCCCCTAATTCCAGCAGGTCCACCTCCCGGGTCAGGAGGGTCACAATACGGGTCAGTTTTTCCTCGACACTGTCTATTTCCAGGATCTCCTGGCGCTCCTGAAGATTCATCTTAACAATTGTCGCGATTAAATAGACAAGTTTCAGGGGGTCATCCAGGTTTATCGCTGTCATCTGTATCTCTTCAGGGAGATAAGGCGCCAGGGAGAGCATCTTCTGGGTCTGGGCGGTGGCAGTCCTCATCAGGGCCTCGATACGCCTATTTTTTACCGGCTCTTCAATGATAACGTCGATAGATGCATTCAGGAATGGGTCTTCTGACAGGAAATCCTTTATGGCTATCTTTACCATCCCCTGTACGATCAGGGCCATACCCTTATCCGGCAGCCGGAGCAGTTTATGGATCACAGCCGCGGTGCCTACGGAATAGAGATCCCCGGGGCCTATGTGCTCAACATCTTTACTCTTAGAGGCCACAGCCCCGATGATACGATGAGAGCTCATGGCAGATTCAACAGCCTTTATGGACTTCTCCTCTGATACTAAAATGGGGATCACGGTATAGGGATAGATGACCATGTCCCTAAGGGGGATGATCGGGAGGGTCTCAGGGATATCTTCCTTTGTGACAGCCTTTTCGTCGCCCTCTTTCCATCTGAATATCTTTTCTTTTATGCTGGAGGCAGTCACAGTCTAACCTTCCTTTTTTACCGCAATCTCTTTTTTCCGCAAGGTGATATAGAGGAAGCCCTCTTTGAGTTCGGCCTTAATATGTTCCATATCCATCACCTGCGGGAGGATCAGGATACGCTCAAACTCTCCATAATTGATCTCCATCTGGTGATATACGATGCCGCATTTTGGAAGGGGATTGGCCCTTGTCCCCCGGATTGCTAATTGTCTCCCTTCCAGGGTAAGGGCGATATCTTCTTTTTGAACCCCGGGGAGTTCAATCTTGATGACTACCTCGCCATCCCCCTCATAGACATCCGTCAATGGTTTCCATCTCCTGTCCGCAAGCAGATGAAAGGGGTGTCTTGGATTAAACAGGCTGTGAAACAGCCTCTCCATCTCCCAGTGGAGGTTGTCTAACTCATCAAAGATATCATTCCTGGCCATGCTGTCTCTCTCTTCTTTCGGGGGACACCTTACATATTTTTCATAAAATATGTAAGGTGTCCCCCGATTACTTCGGTGTTATGCCCATGGCTGCCCCTTCATATTCTGAAACTCGGCGATCTCCCATAGACTTACCGGTGATATACGCTCTCGATTAATGAGACTTAGCTCCCTGTCATTGAGTATCCCGGAGAGGCAGAGGTCTGTCCTGAATCCGAGATGCTTGCTGCAAAAGGAGGAGATGGTAGTCTCCACTGAAGAGATAAGCCTGTTGCTGCTTTTGAAGTGATTGACGAATATGATAAGGCCGCCTTTTTTGCAGACCCTCTTGATCTCGGATAAGACACCCCACGGGTCAGGGACTGCTGTAATAAGATAGGCGCCGAATATGGCATCAAAGGTGTCATCGGCAAAGGCCATCCCCGATGCATCCATCCTCTCCACAACGATATTTGTGAACCCTTTGGTCTCGATTCGTTTTCGGGCGCGGCGCAGCATCTCCTGTGAGAGATCGATCCCGGTAACCTGACAGTAGGGGGGGTAAAAGGGGAGGGAGAGGCCTGTGCCCACGCCTACCTCCAGCACATGATCCCCCGGCCTTAGCTGAAGGCGTTTTATGGCA
>JACROQ010000044.1 GCA_016214375.1 Nitrospirota bacterium
AAGCCTGATATCCGCCAGCTCTGCAGGGAATATGCAGAAAAGTATGTCAATATCCAGCGTGAGGAGTTCAAACGACTTGGGATATTCGGTGATTGGGAGGCACCCTATCTGACGATGACCCATTCCTATGAGGCCACGATTGTCAGGGAGTTTGGAAAGGTTGTCGAGAAGGGCGGTGTCTACAAAAGGAAAAAGCCGGTGCTCTGGTGCACCTCCTGTGAGACGGCCCTTGCCGAGGCAGAGGTAGAGTACGCTGATAAAACCTCCCCCTCTGTCTTTGTGATGTTCCCAGTAAAAAATCCTCAGGGGAAATTTCCTGTCAATTCAATAAAAGGGACTTACTTTGTCATATGGACGACAACGTCATGGACCCTTCCTGCGAATCTGGCGATAGCCTTGCATCCCACGTTCATGTATCAGCTTGTGAAGACCCCAGTGGGAGATTTGATATTAGCTCAGGAATTGATAAAACCATGAATGAAAAAATTCGGCTTTAAAGAATACGAGGTGATGCCCGGGGCATGGGCCGGTCAGGAACTGGAAGGGGTCATCTGCCGGCATCCTTTTATAGATAGAGAATCCAAAATTATCACCGGTGGACATGTAACCCTTGAGGCAGGCACAGGCTGCGTCCACATTGCACCTGGCCACGGCGAGGAGGACTATGAGTCAGGCCTCAGATACGGGCTTGATATCTATTCACCGGTGGACAACCGGGGGCGCTTTGCAGCGGAGGTGTTGTTCTTTGCCGGCATGCAGGTCTTTGAGGCGAACAAGGCCATCAATACGAAGATGCACGAGCTGGGCGTCCTGCTGAAGGAAGAGGGGATCACCCACTCTTATCCTCACTGCTGGCGTTGCAAGAAGCCTGTGATCTTCAGGGCAACGGAACAGTGGTTCATCTCTATGGAAGTCGGTAACCTGCGCAGCAAGGCATTAGAGGCTATTGAGGCGGTGACATGGGTCCCCAGGTGGGGAAAGGACCGGATCAAGGGGATGATCGCCGTCAGGCCGGATTGGTGTATATCGCGGCAGCGGACCTGGGGGGTCCCGATTATCGCCCATAGCTGTAAACAGTGTGGTCACATCCTTCTGGACCCTAAGATCGTCAATCATGTGGCAGGGCTGGTGGAACGGGAGGGGACGGATATATGGTTTTCTGCGGAGCCGCAGAGGCTTTTGCCGGGGGACACGGTATGCCCGAAGTGCGCCGGAAAAGAGTGGGAGAGGGAGGCGGACATACTGGATGTATGGTTTGACTCCGGTGTCAGCCATGCCGCTGTCCTTGAGGCGAGGGAGGGACTCTCCTGGCCGGCAGACCTCTATCTTGAAGGGAGCGATCAGCACAGGGGATGGTTTCACAGCTCCCTCCTTGCCGCGCTCGGCACAGGGAGAAAGGCGCCCTACCGGGCCGTCCTGACCCATGGATTTGTCGTGGATGGAAGCGGAAGGAAGATGTCCAAGTCTGCAGGGAATGTCATCGCCCCGCAGGAGGTGATCAATCAATATGGCGCCGAGATATTAAGGCTCTGGGTGGCGGCAGAGGATTACAGGGAGGATATCCGGATATCCAAAGAGATCCTCGTCCAGATTACAGAGGCTTATCGAAGGATCAGGAATACCTGCAGATTCCTTCTTGGGAACTTGTATGATTTTGATCCGAAGATCCACTGGGTATCCGATGAGGAACTCCTGGAGATCGACCGGTGGGCGCTTCACAGGCTCCGGAGGCTGACAAGCCGTATCGGGAAGGGGTACCAGGACTTTGAATTCCACATCATCTTCCATACCCTTCACAATTTCTGCGTTGTGGACATGAGCTCGCTCTACCTGGATGTTCTTAAAGACCGCCTCTATACATTCCATAGAGGATCAAAAGACCGCCGTGCCGCCCAACGGACGATCTATGAGATACTGAAGGCCATGACAAGGCTCATGGCGCCCGTGCTCTCCTTTACTGCAGAAGAGGTATGGAGTTATATCATCAGGATGCCTGAGGATGAGGAGAGTGTCCATCTGGCCTTATTCCCGGCGGCAGACCAGGCCTATCTGCCTGCCTATCTGAACGAGGCGTCAGAGGCAAAGTGGGACAGGCTTATCCAGATCAGGGGAGAGGTGGCCAAGGCCCTGGAGATCGCGAGAAAGGACCGGCTGATAGGACATTCGTTGGAGGCCCATGTGGCCATCGTGGCAGGAGATGAGCTATTTACCTTTCTGAAGGGCGTTGAAGAGTATCTGCCATCGTTTTTTATAGTATCCTCTGCAGGTCTCCGGCAAGGGGTTCCCCCCCAGGATGTCTTCCTGAGCAGGGAGATAGAAGGGCTGGGGGTGGTGATATCCCGCGCAAAAGGGGGCAAGTGTGAGCGCTGTTGGAATTATAGCGAGTTTGTAGGCACAGATGCAGGGCACCCTACAGTATGCAAACGGTGTCTGGATGTGTTACAATCCACATAGATGAGCAGATACCTTCTATTGACAGTCATTGCCGGGGGGGTTATTATAACGGATCAGGCGTCTAAGTATGCAGTACAGCACATGATGGTCCTCTACGACTATATAGAAGTAATCCCGGGACTTTTTAGTCTTACCTATATCCCAAATCCAGGCGCTGCCTTCGGTCTCTTTGGCCAGGCTGCGGCATCTGTAAGATCAGTCTTCCTTGTTGGCATTTCGATAACCGCCCTCGCAGTCCTCTTCTTTATGTATGCAAAACTGACAGAAAAGAGCATCCTGATTCACATCTCTATCGGGATGATTATAGGCGGGGCCGTTGGAAATCTCATCGACCGCATCCGGTTGCGCTGGGTCATAGACTTTCTCGATTTACACTGGAGGGGATATCATTGGCCTACTTTTAATGTGGCGGACTTTGCGATTACGATCGGGACTATGATCCTCCTGTTCAATGTCCTGTTCCACCAGCGGGAAGGCATCGCGGATACACAATAATGAGGGAGGCAGAGCCTGTCATAATGAACAACATGAATAAATCGTGGGAAAAATTGTTTAATAAGGCGATGATGACGCTTGAGAAAGGGAACTGGCTCAAGGCTGTCCAGTATCTCCGGAAATCGTGTGAACTCTACCCCCATCAGGTAGATGCCCACTATGAGTTGGCGGACATATACCTGGAACTGGGGCATCTGGATGCCGCTCTCGAGATTGTGCAGCAGGCGCTGGCCATTGATCCCCTCAACTTTTCCTGCAATTTTCTTCTGGGCAATATCTATCTGGCCCAGGGGAATGTGCGGGATGCGCTGAAGATCTATCTCTACCTGGAGAAGATCTCTGATGAGTCGTCTCCGGAGCTATTGTTTAATATTGCAACCGCCTTTGATTACAGGGGCGATAAGAAAAAGGCGCTGCACTATGCTGTTTACGCTACTGAAGATGACCCGTCATTTATTGAGGCGTATGAGTTAACAGGCAAGTTGCTGTTGGAGAAGATGGATTTAGAGGGGGCAAAAAAGGTCTTCAGGGAGATACTGTCGATAGAACCGTACCATGTCAATGCACACCATATGCTCGGTGTTATCTATGCAAGAGAGCATAGACTGCAGGAGGCCATCCGGGAGTGGGAGGGTGTGCTTGCCGTGGCGCCTGAGGCCGATGAGACGCTCCGGGAGATGGGGTGTACCCTCAATTTGCTGGGAGATGGGGAGCGGGCTGTCCGCCTCCTTCACCGTGCCTTAGAGATAAACCCTGAAAATATCCAGGCAAGGATAGACCTGCGCCGATTACTTCAAATAAATACATAGTCTCCCATTTTTCATGCCAATGACAAGGGTGTTTCATGTCTCTGAGAAAGAGGCCTATAAAAGGATTGACCAGTATCTGGCAAACCTCCTTCCGCTGTCGAGAACAGCCATCCAGAGGTTGATCAAAGAGGATCTTGTCTGTGTTAATAAGAAAAAGGTCAAGGCAAATTATAAGACGCACCCGGAGGATGAGGTAGAGGTTTGTATCCCCGGTCCCTCACCCGTCCCGCTAATGCCGGAGCCGATCCCCCTCGATATCCTGTATGAGGATGAACAGCTCCTCATTGTCAATAAACCCTCGGGTCTGGTGGTTCATCCTGCCCCCGGACATAACAGCGGGACACTGGTCCATGCCCTCCTGTATCACTGTAAAGACCTTAAAGGGATCGGGGGGCGGGAGCGGCCCGGTATTGTGCACCGGTTAGACAAGGATACGTCCGGTGTCCTGGTGGTTGCAAAGAGTGATCAGGCCCATAGGCACTTATCGGAACAGTTTAAGCAGCATACGGTCCACCGTATCTATGTGGCCCTGATCCAGGGTGTTATGAAAAAAAACAGCGGGATCATTGATCTGCCGATTGGGCGGGATACCAAAGACCGTAAGAAGATATCCACAAGGACCATTAAGCCAAGACATGCCATTACCCACTTTAAGGTCGTCAAAAGGTACAACGATGCGACACTCATCTCGCTCAGACCCGAGACAGGCAGGACACACCAGTTGCGGGTCCATCTGAGCCATCTGCACCACCCTGTTGCCGGAGACAAGACATACGGCGGCAGGGGTTATGCAAAGCTGGGAAGAGTGAAGGTAGGGCGCCTGATGCTCCATGCCCTGAAGCTTGGTTTTGTCCATCCGCAGACAGAGGAGTATATGGAGTTTGAGTCCCCCATCCCAGGGGACATGAAGGAGGTCATCGATATTATAAATTAGCGGGAATAAATAGGCTATTGACAAACAAATTTTATCAATGTTAGTATTTTTATGATAAGGTTTTTCTAAAAGAAAGGAGTAAAAGAGTATGGCGCTGTATATCAATGAGGAATGTATTGCCTGTGCTGCCTGTCTGCCTGAATGTCCTAATGAGGCAATCAGCGAAGGGGACATCTATATTATAGACCCCGGCAAGTGTACAGAGTGCGTCGGCCATTACGATGAACCGCAATGTGTTGCGGTTTGTCCGGTGGATAATTGTATCGTTCCGGATCCCAATCGCCGGGAGAGTAAAGAAGAGCTTATGGCAAAATATGAACGCCTGATGGCCTCTAAGGGTTAGTTTTGTGGCCTGCTAATATGCACCCCTTCTATCTTGCCGGTTAAAGTGAGGTAGAAGGGGTTTCGCATAACTTCTTGTCATGGACATACTGCCTGTCATAAACATACTGATTGATATCGACCCCCCAGGCCGCTGGATCTAATTCAGATTGGATAGAATAGAGAAAATTCCCCCCACTGTCCCTTTCCTTTGCCAGTTCAAGCAATAGAGGATTTTGAGGTTTCTTGTCTTTATCAAAGAGGATAAGGACATCAGGCCTCAGCAATGCCTCATGGTTTACTGAGACCACGATACCGCAATGACCGGTATTAAGCTCTACAAAGGTGCCATAGGGGTATATACCGATGCATTGAATAAACATCTCCATCAGTGACCGGTTAAACAGCGTATCACTCCATTCATACAGCCTCTTAAGAGTGGTATGACAGCTTGTCGCCTTCCGGTATACCCGGTCATAAGTCATGGCCTCGTAGACATCGGCCATGCTGGCGAGCTGCCCGAAGAGGCTGATCTTGTCCCCATACAGGCGCTGAGGATAACCGGTGCCGTTGAAGCGTTCATGGTGCTGGGATGTGACTAAGGCGGCCTCCTGAGGGATATGATCGTGCTTGTTCAGGATCTCCACCCCCAGACTGACATGGCGCTTCATAATCGTGTACTCTTCCTCACTAAACTTACCCGGCTTATTGAGGATGCTCTCAGGTATCTGGGTCTTTCCTATATCATGGAGCAATCCCCCAAGGCCTATGTTCTCAAGCTGGTCTTTGGAGAGGCCAAGGTGCCGGCCAAAAGAGACGGCAAGTATCCCGACATTGACAGAATGGAGAAAGGTATAGTCGTCGTAATCCTTCAGATTCGCGAGGCACAAGAGGGCATCCCTGTTTCTGAATACGCTGTCCACAATCGTGTTCACCTGGGCCTTGACCTCATTGATCTCGATAGCCTTGCCCATCCGGACGTCATTAAAGACATTTTTCACGGCATTCGTGACATTGGTCTTTATCTCTTTTGCCCGTGGCAGCTCTTCATTGAGTACAACCGGATCAGAGTCCTGGGGTTTCGAAGGGGGGAGTTGCGGGGCCTTTGGGGTATCGACTAAGTGGGCCCTCTCATGCTGATTCAGGATAGATTCATCTTTGCAATCAAGGCCTTTATCCGTATTGATCAGAACGGTCTTTATACCATACCGGATAAACTCATCAATATCCTCTTGCCTTTTTATCTTTTTCTTGTGGAAGAAAAACGGGGTGTCCAGCCAGGGCCGGTCCAGCTCTTCTGCAAACATTCCCACGGCGAGTTTATGTACAGGGATTCTTTTTGTGCTCATAGTCAGCTTTGATCTGTAGTGAGGTTAAGTGATGACGTTTTCGGACAAAATTACAGGCAAGTTAAATCTTGCAGATGATCTTGACCAACCTGCCCTGCCTTCGGTCAGGGCCCCTTCGGTCAGGGTTTCTAAATTCTGTCTCTCCGGCCCTGCGGTCTATCCCGGATCTCTTCTCGATGATCCCTCCCTTTAGCTCCAGGACCTTATAGAGGAATTCCTGATCTGTGGAGAATCGTTCGACCCCTTCGATCAAGCGTCCCATGTTCCGCCGGATCTCTGAATGGAGGTCTGAGAGTATGTTAAAGTAGGGTTCCTGAGGCAATTTGACGATCTCATTAAAGATGCCCTGGATCTCGAGGAGTTCCAG
>JACROQ010000045.1 GCA_016214375.1 Nitrospirota bacterium
AATTTCAGCGTATTTGACGGCTGGTGGGTCGAGGGTTTCAACGGGAAGAACGGATGGCCGATCGGCGGTGAAAACAACTTTGATGACGAAGAGCGGCAGGATCAAATTGACAGCGAAGATATCTATCAAAAATTAGAGAATGAGATTATCCCTTTATATTACAGCAGAAACAAGTCCGGGATCCCGGAGGGCTGGATGAGCGTGGTGAAAGAGTCTATGCGGACCATCATGCCTGAATTCAGCACAGAACGGATGGTCAAGGACTATACCTATACCATGTACATCCCTGCCTTAGAGCGGGGAGAGCGGTTGGCGGATGAGCACTTTGCAAAGGCAAAGTCGCTGGCAGAGTGGAAGGCCTGGCTGAAGAGAAACTGGGAATATATCAAGATCGTTTCTATCGAGAAGGGGGAGTTTGCAAGAGACGAAGAGGGGAATATCCTGAAGGATTTTGAGGTGATCATCACGATTGACCTTGGCCCAATCTCTCCGGCAGATGTCACGGTTGAGATCTTCAAGGGGACTATGGACAAGCGGGGGGAGTTTAAGTCCATGGGTATCATCCCCATGAGGCGGTTAGGCGAGATATGGGAGGGCTTTTACAGTTATGCGGCCATTCTCCCGCCTGACGAGCGGGAGGGTTATGGATTCTTCTTCCATGTCGTCCCGACCCATCCTGACCTTGGAAATAAGTACGAACTGGGCCTCATTCGGACGACCTATGCGGCAGCAAAGGATTTAGGGGAAACGCCGTCACCTTAAAAGCGGTTTAAATTTCTTGACAGCCGCGCACAAAGGGCACTAAGATAGCGCTGCATGGATGTAACTATCGAATACACTCATATTGATAGGTTCATCCGAGGTCTTCTCTCCCACTATGATGTGATTGCCCCTGTTGCCAGGGATGGACGTTTTATTTTCGACCGGATAGATGACCCTGCCGCTGTATCTCCGCAATATGATACCACCCTCCTCCCTCCGGTAAAATGGATCTACCCCAACAACGAGGTGCTCCTCGAGTTTGACCTCAGGGATATCACGAAGGCCGCGGTGATTGCACAAGGCCGTCCACAGGCGCTCACATTCGTTCACCCCTGCGACATCAATGCGATCAATCTCATGGATGATATCCTCGCCGAAGAGCCCTCTGATGCAAATTACCTCACGAGAAGACGCTCCACCGTGATCATTGGCTATGAGTGTCTTGGACCCTGTAAAGAAAACTACCTCTGTTTTGATAAAGGGTGCCATATCACCTATAAAGGCTTTGACCTCTTCTTTACGGATATCGGGGGAAGATACTATGTGCACGTGGCAACCGAGGCCGGCAGAGAGATCGTTGAGGAGGATGGCATTTTTAAAAAGGCGGCATACGATGACTGGGTAGACCTCATGAAGGCCAGGGCGGAGAGGAAAAAGGGATTCAAAAAGGTCATCCGCGGTGACATGGAGATGCTCTCCCACCACTTAAAGGAGGCCTACCATAATGAGATCTGGGACATCGAGGGGAAGAAGTGTCTCTCCTGCGGCGCCTGTGTGATTGTCTGTCCGACCTGCTACTGCTTTGATGTGTCGGATGAGATGTGCCCTGATATGGAGAAGGGGGTTAGGACCCGGAGATGGGATGGCTGTCAACTGAGGGGTTTTTGCAAGGTGGCCAGCGGCGAAAACTTCAGAAAGGACGCCGCTGAAAGGGTCAGGCACAGGGTCTTTAAGAAGGAGGTCTATCTCAAAAAGAGATTTGGGAGATCGGGTTGTGTGGGGTGCGGCCGTTGCATCGATTACTGCATTGCAAAGATCAGCATTATCGATATCTTTAACCATGTGATGGATCGGGTAAGAGAAAATGTTTAATTTTTTGCCGATGCCTGCAACTATTACCGATGTGCGGCAGTTGACGGATCGAGAGAGGCTATTTACGATCAGACTGGATAATGAGAGAATCCTTCGGCACAGGCCCTGTCAATTCGTCCTCATCTCCCTCTTCGGCATCGGTGAGGCCCCGATATCCATCTCCTCTCCCCCGGTGGATTCAGGTAAGACATTTGAGCTCTGTATCCGCTCCATGGGAAACCTTACGAATGCCATGCACAAACTCTCTGTCAATGATAAGATAGGGATCCGGGGCCCTTATGGAAATGGTTTCCCGATAGAAAAGATCGGAGGGAAAGATATCCTGATCGTGGCAGGCGGCCTTGGGCTGGCGCCGCTGAGGTCCCTGATCAAATATGTCCTGCAGGAGAGGGGGCGATACAGACGGGTGATCCTGCTCATCGGGGCCAAGAGGCCGGGAGATATCCTTTTCAGGGAAGAGATATCAGAATGGGAGAGGGACCCTGCTATCGAGACCCACATCACCGTTGATGCTGCAGATCCATCGTGGACCAGGCATGTGGGGGTCATCACAGGATTATTCAGGCACATAGATATTGACCCCCTGAAGACGATCGCCGCTATCGTGGGCCCGCCGGTCATGTACCGGTTTGTCATCAGGGAAATCCTGGCGAAAGGGGTCTTTGAAGGGAATATCTACCTTGATTTAGAGCGCCGGATGCGCTGCGGTGTCGGCAAATGCGGACACTGTCAGATCAACGGTATTTATCTGTGCCAGAACGGTCCCGTGCTCTCGTACCTGGAGGCAAGGAAACTGCAGGAAGCGTTGTAGGATGAAACCTAAAATCGGCGTCTTTAGCTTTACAAGCTGTGAGGGGTGCCAGCTCCAGGTTTTAAACTTGGAGGATGAGCTCCCTGCCCTCTTAGGTCAGATCGAGTTTGTCAACTTCAGAGAGGCCATGAGCGAGAAGGGTGAGGATTACGAGATCGCCTTTATAGAGGGCTCTATCACCAGAGAATCCGAGATCGAAGAATTAAAGAGGATCCGGGAGAGGGCAAAGGTCCTGATCGCCTTCGGGGCCTGTGCCCATCTCGGAGGGGTCAATGTCCTGAAGAACTTTCATCCTCAGGGTACATGGCTCCCCTCGGTATATGGCAGGACAGACCTGTTTTCAGATACCATCCCTACCAAGAGGGTCAAAGATGTCGTGCCCATAGACTTTGTGATCCCCGGCTGTCCGATCGACAAAAAGGAGTTTCTTAGGTTTGTCCAGGGGTTGTTATTAAGCATGAAGCCGGCGCTGCCTGATTATCCCGTCTGCGTCGAGTGCCGGTCCAAGGGGAACATATGCCTCGTTGAAGAGGGGAAGTGGTGTCTTGGCTCAGTGACCCGCGCAGGGTGCGAGGCGATCTGTCCCACATACAGAGAGGCCTGCGCCGCATGCAGGGGGCTGGTTGAGGAGCCGAATATCGAGTCTCTTTGCAATATCCTCATGGCAAACGGCCTCTCAAAAGAGGAGATCCGGGCCAAGTTCAACCTGTTTAATGGACTGGAAGCTATAGTCATTCCTCCGTAGGAGAAAAGGAGCCCTTCGTGTCACATGATATCCATTTGCACCATATCACACGGGTAGAAGGACATGGCAATATCGTCCTGAATATCCGGGAGGGTCGGATAGAGGAACTTCGCCTGGAGATCGTGGAATCCCCCCGGTTCTTTGAGGTCGTGGTTATTGGACGCCACATTACGGAGGCCCCCCATATCACCTCAAGGATATGCGGGATATGCGCCATCAGCCACACCTCGGCATCCGTCAAGGCATGCGAGGCGGCCCTCGGCATAACCCCTTCAGACACGATGGTCCTTCTGAGAAAGATCCTGCTGAATGCTGAGACCCTGCAGAGCCACATCCTCCACCTATACCTCCTCGTGGCCCCTGACTTCTTCAGGGTGGGCTCCGTAATCCCGCTGGCAAAGACCCATCCTGACATCGTCAAACGGGGACTCCGGTTAAAGAAGACGGCCAACGAGATATGCAGGATCCTTGTCGGCCGGCATGTACATCCTATTGGTATGATCATCGGAGGCTTCACGAAGATGCCTACGCAAAAGGATCTGCAGGAGGTGCGCAAGGTCGTTGAAGCGGCCATCCCGGACATGGAAGAAACTGTGCGGTTATTTGAGGGCCTTAAGATCCCTGAATTTAAGAGGGAGACCCGATACTGCTCTCTGCGGGATGAAGACGAGTATGCCCTCTATGACGGGAGGCTCTATTCAAAGGATACCCCCCTGACAGAGGTCAACCAGTACCGGGAGTTCATCACCGAAGAGGTCATCGAATACTCCACAGCAAAACATGTCCGGTCCGGGGATACTTCCATCATGGTCGGCGCCCTTGCCAGGTTGAACAACAATCATGCATACCTCTTACCGGAGGCCAAAGAAGCGGCAGCGCGGCTCGGTCTTTCACCCCCCTGCACAAACCCCTTCATGAACAATGCTGCCCAGGTCGTTGAGTCGGTCCACTGTATTTATGACTCCCTGAGGCTATTGGATCTGCTCTCCTCTGATCCCCTCTCACCCTCCTCTAATCAAGCGGGGACAGAATTCAATTCTGTCCCCCCTGGGATGGCTGAAATACCCATCAGAGCTGGTCTTGGCGTTGGGGTCGTAGAGGCCCCGCGGGGCACCCTCTATCATGAATACGGGGTGGATGAGGGGGGGATGATACAATCGGTGAACTGCATTATCCCGACCGCGCAGAACCTCGCCAATATTGAAAAGGATATCCGGGCCATCGTCCCGATGATCCTTGGGCTGCCCAAAGAGGAGATAGAGCGTACACTGGAGATGCTGACCAGGGCTTATGATCCCTGCATCTCCTGTTCAACACACTTCATCGAGGTGAAATTCGTTGAATAAAGACAAACTCCTGGTAATCGGTCTGGGGAATCTTCTGATGGGAGATGACGGGGCCGGGATCCATATCGTCCATGAACTCCAGAGGCGCCGGCTGCCGGATCATGTTGACCTGATCGACGGCGGCACGGCAGGGGTCGGCCTTGTCGATATCCTGTCATCGTACAGGAGAGTCATTGTCATCGATGCCATCGCAGATAACGGCGGCGATCCTTCAGGCATCAGGCTCTTCTCCCCTGACGACCTTATATTGAGAGAAGGGGAAGGCGATTATTCGATCCATGATGTGGAGTTAACATCGATCCTCTGTCTGATGAAGAGCTTAGATATGGAGATACCTGATATCACGATTATGGGGATACCTGCCGCTATGATCGCCCCCGGGCTTGGCCTCTCTGAGGGGTGCGGCAGGTTTATCCCCGAGGCCGTAGAATGGATTGTGGAGATGAGGCAGGGGGTTACGAAGGATTTGCAGAAAAAGTGCAGAAAAAGGGGGGGATAGCCATGATTGTCTATGAGGATTTAAAAAAGATCGAATTTTTTACAGAGCTGACGGATGGAGAACTGGAGGGTATTCAACCGTTATGCAAAGAAGAACACTATCATGCAGGAGATTTAATATTTATCGAGGATACCCCTGCCGACCACCTCTATGTTCTTAAAGGGGGCAGGATCTCTATCGACATCACCGTCGGAGGCGGTAGATACGTCAGTGTGCTCACCGTATCCCATTTTGCCGAACCGTTCGGCTGGTCTACTCTGGTCGCCCCCTTCCGCTTTACCGCCACTGCAAGGTGTATCGAGGACTCCACCGTCTTCTCGATTGATGGCAAGGGGCTCATGGGGCTGATCGAGAGGGACTATCGCATGGGGTTCCTGATCATGAGGAGGGTCGCAAAGATTATCTCCGAGAGGGTGAGGGATACCCGCCTCCAACTTATCCATACCTTTTATGGATGAATGGTTGCGCTGAAAAGCAATCGATAGGCGGGACATCCTGTCCCGCAATTTTCGTGTCCCTGAGGTCTTCATCTTATGTGCTACGCAATTCCAGGCAGAATCATCAAGATCAGCAACAACATAGCCCTCATCGATTACTATGGTGAAAGGAAAGAGGCCCTTGTCGACATCGAAGGGATCAGGACAGGGGACTATGTCTTTGCCCAGGGCGGCGTTATTGTAGACAGGCTCCAGGAAGAGGTTGCGCTGAGTATCCTGGAGGGCTGGAGGGAGGCCTTCTCCCGGTTGAAGAAGAAAGACAAAGACCTTGCAGAGGAAGAACCTTTTCCCGAAGGGATAGACCCGGAGATCATAAGGATCATCAGGAAGGGGGAAGAGGGTATAACCCTTACGCGGGATGAGATGCTCACCCTCTTAAGATGTAGCGGAAGAGGGGAACTAAACCTCCTCTATCAGACCGCAAACAGTATCCGCCAGAAGGTCCACAAGAATTCCTCCTGTGTCCACGGGATTATCGAATTCTCCAATATCTGTAAGAATGATTGTGCCTACTGCGGCATCCGGAAGGATAACCATGCCCTTGAGAGATACCGGATGGAGGCAGACGAGATTGTGGAGATTGTCACCTCCGCGGTAAACCGGCTTGGGTTCAGGGCCTTTGTACTCCAATCAGGTGAGGACAGTTATTATACCACTGAGCGGCTGACAGAGATTATACGCAGGATCAGAGAGAGGTGCGGCGTCCTCCTCATCCTGAGCATTGGCGAGAGGGATAAGGGATGTTATCAAGAGCTCTACGATGCAGGGGCAAGGGGGGTCCTGATCCGGTTTGAGACATCCAATCCGGATCTCTATGGGAAATTCCACACCACCCTCCGCTATGAAGACAGGATTGAGACGCTGAAGGGTGTCAGGGAGATAGGCTATATCATCGCAACAGGTTCCCTGATAGGTCTGCCTGGCCAGAGGGAAGAGGACCTCCTTGAGGATATTCTGCTGGCACGCTCCTTTGATACAGAGATGTATTCCTTTGGCCCCCTCATCGCCCATCCGGCCACCCCGCTCGCCTCCACGCCGCCGGTGGACCTCGATGCCATACTCAAGGTCATCGCCCTCACAAGGCTGATAACCCATGATGGAAATGCCCTTGTCACCTCGGCAGTAGAGACCCTTTTCGGCAAAGAGGGGACCCGTCAGGCGCTCATGGCAGGGGGAAACTCCATGATGATCAACCTGACTCCGGCAAGATACCGCAGGCTCTACGCTATATATCCAAGAGAGGATAGGGCTACAGGGTTTCCGGATGAGGACGTCCAGAGGAGGATATCGGAAACCGTCTCCCTCCTCCACTCACTCGGAAGGGCGCCGACAGATATCGGAATATCAGGAACCAGAGGCGGCAATAACAAAACGTCATTGTGAGGGGCGTAGTCTACAGGCAATCACAGGAAGACTGCTTTCCAGATGAAGATGCAGAGAGAGATTATTCCTATAGAAGAGATCAAACAGACACTCAAGAAGACCAGAGAGGTCTCTGCGAGAGAGGCCGGATCTATCATCGAAAAGGCAGAGGGGCTAAAGGGGCTTACCCCTGATGAGGCTGCCGTCCTGCTGCATTGTGAAGATAAGTACCTGATAGAGTCCCTCTGCAGGGCTGCCGAAAGAATAAAAGAATCTATCTACGGAAACCGGCTCGTCCTCTTCGCCCCGCTCTATCTAACCAATACCTGCGTCAACAACTGCCTCTACTGCGGATTCAGGAGGGATAACCTGGACCTGGAAAGAAGGGTCTTATCCGAAGAGGAGATCCG
Source organism: Nitrospirota bacterium (assembly GCA_016214375.1). Taxonomy (GTDB): domain Bacteria; phylum Nitrospirota; class 9FT-COMBO-42-15; order HDB-SIOI813; family HDB-SIOI813; genus JACRHF01. The sequence goes on from JACROQ010000045.1 coordinate 7,525, forward strand.
TTCTGAGACTGAGACCCTGATCAGGGACGGGCATAAGAGGGTCCTGGTCGTTGCCGGCGAATCCCCTAGGGAATGCGGCATTGACTATCTCGAAAGGGCTATAAAGACCATCTACTCGACTAAGATAGCGCACGGGGAGATCCGGAGGATCAATGTCAATGTGGCGCCTCTTAATATCGGGGAATTCAGGCGCTTGAAGGCCGCGGGTATCGGGACATACCAGCTCTTCCAGGAGACCTATCACCTGCCGACCTATCAAAGGGTCCATCCTTCCGGCCCCAAGAGGGATTATCACAACAGGCTCACGGCCTTAGACCGTGCCATGGAGGCAGGTATCGATGATGTGGGTATGGGCGTCCTCTTCGGACTCTATGATTACCGGTTTGAGGTCCTGGCCCTGCTCTACCATGCCCAATACTTGGAGAGAAAGTTTGGCGTCGGGCCTCACACAGTCTCAGTCCCAAGGATAGAACCTGCCGCCTATGCCCCCATCTCTGCTAACCCTCCCCATGCTGTCACGGATGCGGACTTCATGAAACTCATCGCCGTATTGAGGCTGGCCATCCCCTACACAGGGATCATCCTCAGCACCCGCGAGAATGCAGGGTTACGGGACAGGCTCTTTCACATCGGGGTCTCTCAGATCAGCGCCAGCTCAAGGACATCCCCGGGCGGCTACACACAGGGAGAGGACACCAGCGTCTCTAACGGACAGTTCGCCGTCGGCGACCGGAGGACGACAACCGAGGTAATCAGGGATATCTCTAAGGATGGCTTTTCTCCGAGCTTCTGCACCGCCTGCTACCGGGTCGGCCGGACAGGACAGGAGTTCATGGACCATGCAAAGCCGGGGCACATCCAAAAATTCTGCCTCCCCAATTCCATACTGAGTTTCAAAGAGTATCTCCTTGACTATGGCGGAGAAGAACTGCGAAAGATCGGCGAGTCTTTAATAGAAAAACAGACTGCCGCTATCCAGGACACCCATCTCCGCAAGGCCACCCTCAAAAAACTTCAGGAGATCGAGATGGGGAAGAGGGATTTATACTTTTAATGTACCTTCTGACATCCTGACCATTCGGCGGTCTATTTCTTTTTAGTCTTGACTTTCCTGCAGTTTCATGCATAATAGCCCACATGAAGCGTAGACTTCAGGATCAGATAAAGATGGACCTCGACCGGAAGATAGTCCTTCTGAGCGGCCCCCGCCAAGTGGGCAAAACAACGCTGGCCAGAGAGCTTTATCCGGACACCTCGGAATATTTCAATATGGACAGTGCGGAGCATCGCCTCCTGGTCCAGAAACAGGCCTGGCGCCGCGATTGCGATCTCATAATCTTCGACGAGCTCCATAAGGTCAGGAAATGGAAGAGCTGGATTAAAGGGATTTACGACACAGAAGGGGTGAGACCTCGTCTTCTTGTCACAGGATCAGCCCGGCTGGATGTTTACCGGAAAGGGGGAGATTCGCTGGCAGGCCGGTTTTATTCCTACCGTCTCCATCCCCTTTCTGTGGCAGAGGTCAAAGGAAAATATGCAGCCGATACAGCGCTCGAACAGATCATGAGGTTCGGCGGGTTCCCTGAGCCCTTTCTGAAAGGGAGCGAGGAAGAGGCCAAACGCTGGCGGCGGTCTCACGTCGACCGCACCCGTGAAACAGTGGATCGGCATGTTGGAAAGCCTCTATATTCTTTTTGTGGTCACCCCCTATTCCCGTAACATCGGAAGAAGCCTGCTCAAACAACCCAAAATCTATTTCTATGATACGGGCTATGTAAAAGAAGATGAGGGAGCGCGGTTCGAGAATGCCGTCGCCTGCGCCCTTCTTAAGCGTCTCCATTTCCTGGAGGACACGGCAGGCGAGAGGTGTGCCCTCCATTACCTGAGGGACAGGGAAAAAGAGAGGTAGATTTCTTAACAGTCCGGGACGGGAAACCGGAGTGGCTTATCGAGACCAAATTGACGGATATGGAGATTTCTCCTCTTAAACATTTTTCCCGCTTTTTTATGAAAACCGCAGATTCGACTCTTCTGGTCAGGAATCTGAAAAGGGAACTTTTTCTTGAGGGCATTCATATCAAAAAGGCCAGCGGCTGGCTGCAGAATCTTGAGACATAAGGGCACTCACTATCTTTGAGTTATGGGGCGACCTCATAAGTCCCTCCAAGGGGGATTCCCCTCCCGCAGGGGGATGTTTTCTTACTTCAGCTCCGCTTTCCATTCCTTAGTTGAAAGCTTGTTCCACTCCCCTTCTGCTACGCTGGCATAACCAGGGAAGCATTCTCTCCCAAGGGCTACATTCATCGAACTTCACTTTTTTAACGAAATCAGCGCTGTATTCAGCGTGCCATCACCAAGGTCAATCCGGATCCGCCAGGTCCCTGCGGAAAGGGATTTGGTCCCAAGATTGAAGATATACTGATTCCCGGAACTGTCATACCGGAATGTGTTTCCCGTGTCCGCCGAACTGGTTGAGGTTACTTCCAGTTCTGTCCCGGTAATGCCATCGGTGACCTTGGCCAGATAAATCTTGGCCACTGCCGTTGAGACATAGACTCCATTGGCATCCTTCAGTTGAAATTTCACAGGAACGGTACTCCCCAGCTTGAAAATGCTGCTTCCATCTGGATTGATGGGTTGCAGCACGCCTGAAAAATTATAAACCACATTAAAGGTGGTCGTCTGCGAACTGGTATTCCCCGCCCGGTCGCTTGCACTCAAGGTAAAGGTGTTTATCCCCAGCTTGTTCAAGGTCACCACGTTACCGTTTGAAATAGGTCCCCCATTGAGCGTTGCCGCCATGTTTGTAATCCCGGACAGCAAATCGGAGGTGCTAAAGTTGAATGGCAGTGGATAGCCATAGAGATATGTGGATGTTAAATTCGGCATGGACAACATCGGTGGCGTCTTATCCAGACTAATCGTAACCGAGGTCGTGGCGCTGTTTCCTGCCTGATCTATGGCATTCCCGGATATCATCTGCCCCTCACCATCGGATGCCACTGTAACCGGGTTCGGACAGGTCAGTATTCCAGATAACGGGTCAGAACAAGAGAAAGTGACAGTAACATCTGTGTTATTCCAACCGGAGCCATTCGGTTGGGGAGTTATAGAAGCAGTAATATGAGGAGAGGACTTATCCAGATTCACCATGACAGAAGTTGAAGCGCTATTTCCTGCGCGATCCACTGCTGTTCCTGTTATAATTTGACCCGCTCCTTCGCCAGTGATGGTTATCGGATCAGGGCATGTCGCAATACCCGATACGGCATCAAAACATGTGAATCCAACCGTAATATTATTATTGTGCCATCCTGCTACATTCGATGTAGGTAAAACAGATGCCGTTATACTGGGAAGAGTCTTGTCAAGGTTGATCGTCACAGATGTTGACGCACTGTTCCCGGTCTTATCAATTGCAGTACCGGTAATGACATGGCCTGCCCCTTCGGTATTAACAGATATAGGAGTAGGGCAGGTTGCAATGCCTGAGTCGGCGTCAGTACAAGTGAAGCTTACGGTAGCATCGTTATTGTACCAACCCGCATCATTCGGAGATGAAAAAAATTTTTCGATGTACAGAAGGGGAGCTTACACCTGTTCGGTTACTACCGGCCTATCACAGCGGAGGTCTTCTTCAACTATTTAGATTGTGGAATCCTGAGACGTGAGGGGCACACACAGGATAGTGGTTAATTCTGGATGGTTCTAATTTGATAATTTTACATATCGAGTGCCGCGACCACGTCCGATTCGCTTCACTTTGCCAAGTTTAACAAGCCGGTCCAGCGCCTGGCGCACTGTACCGAGTGCAACGCCCGTTGCCGTGACGATCTCGCCTGGGGCCGCCTCGCCGATACTTGAGAGATATTTCCACACCTCGTGCTGCCTGGGAGAAAGCAAATCCTCAACTTTTTCTTCCTCAAGGTATGAGAGCGCTTTGATAGCCTGTTTCTTAACTACGGAAAGAAAGAAATTGAGCCACGGAACGATGGTACTGTGATCGGTCTTAAATGTTTCCTGCGATGTCCGGAGCGCAATATAGTATTCGTCCTTACGCTCCTCGATAATCTGCTCGTGCGACACAAACTGCACGAAGTGGTAGCCGGACCGGAGCAATAATAGATTTGTAAGCACACGGGAAAGGCGCCCATTTCCGTCTTCAAATGGGTGGATTTTCAAAAACTCCACGATAAAATTAGCGATGATAAGGAGATGATGGAAGCGATTCTTTTCCAAAGCATCGCTTGTCCAGCCGGCAAGTTCCTGCATTTCCTTGGGAGTCAGAAACGCCTTCGTGGTCTCAAACATGATCTGCGCGACATTGCCATCCGGTCTGAGGACGCCGACAGTGTTCTCTTTTTTTTTGTAATTGCCGCGATGTGTATCATCCTTAGTAGAATATTTAAGAAGCTGATTGTGCAGTGACAAAATGATGCCCTCCCTGAGAGGTAAGGTCTGATAGCTATCGAATACATTCTGAAGCGTTTCGAGATACCCCTGCACTTCCTGCGAATCTCGATCAGCGAATTTTGATATCGTAAGGCCGCGCATGACCTTCTCGACCTCTTCGTCAGTAAGCTTAGCGCCTTCGATACGGGTTGATGCGCCAGCAGAAGTAATAAGCGTGGACTTGCGCAGGCTGGTGATCGCCTGAGGAGTCATCCGCAGACCAGCCCTGAACTCACCGCGACACGTGTCGATTTCACCCAAAAGAGTTACGATGTGCGGATCGGGATTTATTATGCGATGATCAAATTTTCTGATTATATCAGCCATAGAGCAGGTTAAAAATTAACGCCATACTGCATATAGTGGATTATAGCGGATTATAGCGGCAAATACAAGGCTACCAAGGCAGCGACCTTCTTCTATCTCTCTTCCTGGACGATCTGCCCCTGGGCGGCCAGGTAGTTGCCAATATAGGTCTCATAGACCACGCCGTTGTCCGTGCTGTACACCTTTCCCTTGTAGGGGGTCTTTACCGCCACCAGCCGCCGCCGGATGGTCTCGCCTATGAATCTCAGATCGCCTTCGATGTCCTTGCCGGCCTGCCGGCCTGCCGGCTGGATCATAAGGGTGCCGCTCATCTCCTTGGCCTCAGTCAGGGTAAACGCCCCTGCGATATACTTAATCTTCGATCAGTATCCTCTTCTGCTGGGCCTCAAAGAGGTTGGAGAGGTGGTCGTTCACATTATCATCCCACAGCCTGACGCCGGCATTTTTCCACTCCTTGATCATAGGAGAGACAGACTTGTCTGCCTTTACAATATCCGCTGTGTTCTTGTGGCGCTTCAGGAGGTCCACGATTGTCTCCTTCTTGCTCCCGATAAATACCCACCCATCCCACAGGGCATAGGACGACAGCATCTTTTTATCAGGGGGTTTGTTCGGATTGTAAACAACCTTTCCTCCATGGGGACCTGCAACAACCTTGGCGCCCCCCCCTCCGGATATCTCCTCCAGATAGGGTGAGAGACGTGAGGTCTTATCTATCTTGCCCACCCTTGCGGCCAGCACAGGGATATCGTCAGCAGAATCGTATATGACATAAAAGATCGCCGGGAGCGCCGGGATGATCGTCTCCCCCCTAACGGTAAATCGAAGGTATTTAAGCACAAAGTTCTGCACGCCGGGCTTACCCTTATTAAACTCAAAGGTCAGGGCAGAGGACTCTCCACCCATAACCATAAATAAAACCGGGATAAGGACGAGTATCATAACCACCCTTCTCACTGTTTCCCTCCATTAAGATGCACGATCATTTGCGCCATGATCTTACTCTCCTCTCTGCGGATCGTCCTCCCGGTCTTGAGATCATGGGTAGAAAGGAATCTATCCAGGAGGTCCAGCAGATAACCAACGTCACCCTCTACCCCCTCCATGTCACCCCCCTCACGGACACCCAGAACTATCTCAGCCGCCAGAGAGTTATCCCCTGCATATCTTACCATAAGTGTCCCGTCCGTAAGACTGCCTGCAGAGGGGAGGAGCAGAAACCCTATCTCCTCTTCCAACCCCTTAATCACCTTCTCAAACGCCATCTCTTTATTGGAAAATGACAGAGATAGAATGTTCTTCTCCGGACTGAGCGCCGAAGGCAGACCAGCCCCGCTGTCCGCAACGGATCCGGGGATCTTCTGACTGAGGGTCTCCCCCTCGGCCACGAATAACGTCCCGGCATCCTGATAGACCAGGAATTTACGGCCCGAAGGGGTCCTGATGGTATTCTCCCCCTCTACGGCCCCGAACCCTCTGTACTGGATCTGTCTCATGATAACCCCGTGCAGGGCCTTGAAGAGCCTTGACCTCCACCCAAGGTCAACAGCCATGACCCAGCCGCCCCCTTCTTTACTGCTGA
>JACROQ010000013.1 GCA_016214375.1 Nitrospirota bacterium
GCGGATCATCCCGCAGGAGCATCATACATCCGATATCGCGGAGATATTCAGTAAGACAATCGCAGGGGTTCTCGATAGACCGGCGGCCCTTGAGGCCCTGAAGAGGTTTGCGCCGGCGGGAGTCAGCAATGGTTGGTTCTATGGACGGGCAGGGTGGGAATATGTTGACAAAGCATCTGCTAAAATTAGCGCCGCCCCGGCTTCATAATTTTATATTCAAGATCCTCATTGACAAGACCATCAACAGGAACCCCAATGTCTGTCAGAGATTGCGGGAGATCGACGGAAAGACCTTTCTCTTAGAGGCCGGCGATATCCATAAGAACTACTCCTTTTATGTAGAGGATGGGAGGGTCCGCGTCGACCCTGAGAGAAAAAAGATGCCTGACGTGGTGATGCAGGGGGATTTCGATACCTTTTTAAGGCTTTTCCTGCGAAAGGCGGATGCCGACAGTCTCTTCTTCTCCAGAAGGCTTGTCATAAAAGGAGATGTCAAGACCTCGGTGTTTTTTAAAAACCTCCTGGAGCATCTGTAGCAGGTTGTTGAAAAAGTCTGACGCTCTGTCATTCTGAGGAGCCGAAGGCGAAGAAGAATCTGATAACCCTTTGTTTTCCTTAGGAGTCAGATCCTTCGCTTCGCTCAGGATGACAGGCAGAAAGACTTTTTCAACAACCTGTTAGGTTCATTCAACCCGCCTGTCCTTGCCCACCGTGAGCGCCAATATGTCACCTGCCACCTCCTCCACGGCCCTGTTCGTCACATTGACCAGGGGCCATCTATTCCTCCTGAATAGGTCCTTGCCGTAATCCACCTCTTGAATCACATGCTCTATGTCTGCATAGGATGAGAGCTCTTGTCCTAAATGCCGAAGGCGGGCCTTGCGTATGGTCGTCAGTTTTTCCGGATCTATAATCAGGCCCACGATCTTTCGCTGGTCCATGGAAAACAATTCCTGCGGCAATGGAATGTCCATCACTACGGGGATATTGGCCACCTTCCACCCCTCTTTGGCCAGATAAATACTGAGCGGGGTCTTTGTTGTCCTCGACACGCCCAACAGCACAATATCGGCCTCTACCATGGTGCGGAGGTTCTGGCCATCGTCATGTTTTACAGTAAAGTCGATCGCCTCTATACGCCTGAAGTACAAATCGTCTATTTTATGGAGGAGGCCGGGTTTGGCCTGAGGAGACTTGCCAAGATAGACTGAAAAGGTCTCAAGAAATGGACCAATGATATCGATTGTGGGGATTTGATATTTATGGGCCTCTTCTGTAAGCACCCTGCGCAAATGGTTGGAGACTAAGGTATACACAATAAGTCCCCTCACCTCTGCGACCTCTTTTACAGTACTCCGTATGTGCTCATCAGTCCTGACATGACTGATCCTTGATATGATAATATCCTTTTTCTTAAATTGTGATAAGGCCGCCAGCGTGACTGTCTCAGCCGTCTCACCGGTAGAGTCGGAGAGGACGTATATATAATATGCCGCCTTTTTCAGATCTTCTGACATGGTCCCATTATAGTCTAATCTCACGGGGGCTTGCAATGAGGCAATCATGCGAGACCACCTATCACCTGGGCCCTGTTTATGTTATAGTAACCTTCATGCCAGTGCAGATCATATTCCCATTGGACTTCTCTGACCTTAAGGAGGCGCTCAAATATGTTCATCTTCTGAAGGATCGCATTGCCATCTTTAAGGTAGGCCTCGAGCTCTTTGTAAGCAACGGACCCGATGCCGTCAGAGAGGTCCTGGCCGCCGGAGGAAAAAGGATCTTCCTGGACTTAAAATTCCATGATATCCCTGAGACAGTACGGCGTGCACTCAGGAGTTCATTAATAGAAAAAGTGGAGTTTATCACCGTCCACACCGGAGACGGGACAGCCCTTCTCTCTGCTGCGGTGAAGAGTGTATCCCCCGGGACAAAGGTCCTGGGAGTCACTGTCCTGACAAACCTCAGTGAGGAAGAGTTAAAGAAAACCCTCCTCCTCAGAGAGGGAATCACCATGAAAGAACTCGTCCTCCACAGGGCAAGGATGGCAAAGGACGCAGGCTGCGCCGGTGTGGTATGCTCAGGGCATGAGCTATCTCTCATCAGGGAGCAATTCGGAAAGGGGCTTATGACTGTGGTCCCGGGGGTGCGGCCCCTCTGGTCCCTCGTTGAGGGTGATGACCAGAGGAGGGTTGTAACCCCGCGGGATGCGGCGCTCCGGGGGGCCGATTATATTGTAGTCGGACGACCTGTCAGAGATGCAAAAGATCCTGTCGGGGCTGTAGAAAAGATCCTGGAAGAGATAAACATGATGAACTCGTAAAAAGTCGCCAGAAGCACTATTTGTCATTCTGAGCAAAGCGAAGAATCTGATAAAACTATGAGTTATCAGACCCTTCGCTTCGCTCAGGGTGACAGTGAAGGACTTTTTACGAGTTCATTTTCCTGAACAATCGTTCTGTTCATCGCGTCTCCTGCGGTTTAGAAATCCTCTTGTCCCGTGTTACGCTTATCCTATCGGACAGGGAAATTACCTTCTTTAATAAGACTCCGGTCTATCTGGAAAAGAATTTATCGTAGAAGAGTTCAGCGTGATGGGCAAGATTATCCATATGTTTTGCAATATCCGTGATTATTCTATCAGGGTCAATATAGTCCAGAGAGGAGAGCTCATCCTGATATTCTGATATCCACTGCCTGATGACCTCCGCCGTCACCTCAAGGTGGAATTGGAGTCCATAGATATTATCCTTTATTCGATAGGCCTGATTAGCGAAAAGGGCTGAACTCGCGATTTGTGTCGCGCCCGCAGGGATGTCAAATGTATCCCCATGCCACTGGAACACCATCAGCTTCTCTGGAAAACCTTTAAAGCCTGTGTCCTTCATGCCGCCGGATGTTATCTGTAATTCATACCACCCGATCTCCTTTTTGGCCCCCTCCCTGACCCTCGCATTGCCTGCCTTTGCAATCAACTGGCCGCCGAGACATATCCCGAGTATGGGAATGCCCATCTCCATTCCCTTTTTTATAAGGATGTCCTCTTCTTTAAGATACGGATATTGATCCTCTTCATAGACATTCATGGGGCCGCCCAGTATGATGAGGCCCGAATATTGTTCAAGGCCCTTCGGTACCGGCTCCCCGTCAAACAGCCTGACATACCTGTAGCCTATCCCCCTTTTTGACATGGCAGGTCCGATCGTGCCGAGGTCTTCACACTCTATATGCTGCAGGACAAGAAATTCCGACAAGTCTTCCTCCGTTTATAGATGGGTCAACGGCTCTTTCAGGGTAATCCCAACCCTCTGGTGTTTCAGGGGATGCACAGATGGAAATTTTTGGAATAACCACCCCTTGAAGATCTCCTTGCCGGCCTCTGTTACCATCACATGGATTGCGGGATTCAGAAGCTCAGACGTGGCAGTGGTGTATATATTCCCATCGATCTTCAAGTCCGGCAGAAATTCTTCGGCCTGGCCTTCAATCTGACTCCCTGGGACAGCAAGCTTTCCGCCAAGTTGCAGGGTGTAGTCTTTAGTGGTCGTCGTCTCGTTGTCTACCACTGTCAATATGACACCCTTCCACTTCGTCTTAACATCGTCAGGGACAATGACCTTCATCTCCTCTGAGGCAGGCATCTGTATATCCGCATGCCCGGTCATTCCCCGCATCATGGACGTCTCTTCTTTTGGAGGCGGCGGAGGCGTAGGCGGCTCCTTTTTTGTGCATGAGATGAAACCGGTCATAGAAACAACCACGATCATAAGAAAGATATAACGTTTATCCATCATAAACTCCTTTAAAATAATGGCGGAGAGGGTGGGATTCGAACCCACGGTGGAGTTATTAGCCCCACAACTGCTTAGCAGGCAGCTGCCTTCGGCCGGCTCGGCCACCTCTCCGTTTATAAATCCGAAATCCTAAATCCAAACTCCTAAATTTTCTTGGCGGAGGGGGTAGGATTCGAACCCACGGTGCTCATCGCACAACGGTTTTCAAGACCGCCACCTTCAACCACTCGGTCACCCCTCCGCTGTGATGCTGAAAAGTGTCCATCTGTGGCGTCAGGACTGCGGATTTGATCCTCAACGTACGGGAAGTACGCTTCGGATCAAATCCTTGTCCTTCCTTACACCTGGACACTTTTGAGCATCACAGTGCAACATCGCACCCCCTACAAAACTATGCATCAAGTAATCCGCTCTAAGCCTCCCATATAGGGTTTGAGTACATCGGGGATTACTACAGTACCATCTTCCTGCTGGTAGTTCTCTAAGATCGCCACAAGGGTTCTCCCCACTGCAAGGCCAGAACCGTTTAACGTATGGACATACCCCGTCTTCCCTGTTCCTGTCTTATATCTGATATCTGCGCGCCTGGCCTGAAAATCCTCAAAGTTGCTGCAGGAAGATATCTCCCGGAACGTGTCTTGTCCTGGAAGCCATACCTCAATATCGTATGTCTTTGCCGCAGAAAATCCCATATCCCCTGTGCAAAGGGCTACTACTCTATAGGAAAGCCCCAGTCTTTTTAATATGTCCTCAGCGTCCCGGGTCAATTTTTCCAGCTCGTTATAAGAGTCCTCCGGCCTGCTGAATTTTACAAGCTCGACCTTATTGAATTGATGCTGTCTGATAAGGCCACGGGTATCCGTTCCATACGATCCCGCCTCCCGTCTGAAGCAGGGGGTACAGGCAGTATAGTATACGGGCAGCGCATCATTTCGCAGGATTTCGCCCTGATGGATATTGGTTATCGGAACTTCAGCCGTAGGGATCAGATAATATCCGTCCCTCTCTAATTTAAAGAGCTCATCCTCAAATTTGGGTAACTGCCCTGTACCTGTCATGCTCTTCCTGTTCACCATGAATGGCGGCAATACCTCGGTATAGCCATGCTCTCTCGTATGGATATCCAGCATAAAATTGATCAGCGCCCGTTCAAGCAGCGCCCCGGCGCCTTTCAGCAGGGCAAACCTTGCCCCTGCAATATTGGAGGCCCGCTGAAAATCGATAATCTCAAGCTCCTCTCCGATCTGCCAGTGGGGTTTGGGCTCAAAGGTAAACCTGGGGATCTCCCCCCATTGGCGAATCTCTACATTATCTTTCTCACTTATGCCTGCCGGCACAGACCCGTGCGGTAGATTCGGCAGGATTAGAAGCATATCGTTTTCCTCATTTTCTATGCAAGCGATATCTCCCTCTAACTTCTTGATCTCCTCGGATACCCCTTTCATCTCTGCCAATAACCCTTCTGCGGGTTTCCCTTCTCGCTTCAGCCTTCCTATATCATCCGAGGCCTTGTTTCGCCGGCATCTCAGATCTTCCACCATTTTCAGGAGGGTCTTCCGTTCCCCGTCAAGCTTCAGGAGGGGGGAGAGGTCTATGTTCGCCCCCTTTTTCCGGAAACCATCCAACACCCTGTCGGTCTCTTCTCTGATAAGCCCTATGTCCAACATTCTCTCTGTTTCTACTCCCTTCAAAAGAATAGAGTACTTTAACACTGAGGCCTAAAATAGTCAATTTTACCCTATAGGATGTACTTGTTGTCCTTTTTTACCGCTTTTATCTCTCTCCGTTTATCCTCAAACCCCTTTCTTCCCATCATCCCAAAGGTGAGCCTTTTCCCCTCTTCAACCCCGGGTTGGTCAAAAGGATTAATCTTATAGAGCCCGCCGGCAAACGCCGTCTGTACTTCAAACATATAGAACAACTGTCCTATGACCGAGGGGGTAATCCCGGGGATGTCCATGCGGCAATTAGGTCTTCCGGCCCTGGCAAGGGCGACCTCTGTGGCCCTCTGTTCCACATGGATAAGTTCATTGAGCGTATGCCCGCAGAGATAATTTATCCCCTCTATCTCTCCAAACGCCTCAGGGATAGGAATCTCCCTGTTAAACTCTTCTACCCTGAGGAATGTGATGGTCTTATCATGCGGGCCTTCTATATATAACTGAAGCTGGGAGTGCTGGTCCGTCGCACCAATCGCCTTAACAGGGGTCTGACCCGCATAAACCGTCCGGCCGTCCAGTCCATATTTCTTCCCAAGACTCTCTGCCCACAACTGAACATACCACCCTATCAAACTCC
>JACROQ010000046.1 GCA_016214375.1 Nitrospirota bacterium
CCAAGCAGATCGTCAGTGTGGCCACTTCCATGATCCCCTTCCTGGAGAATGATGATGCCAACAGGGCATTGATGGGCTCCAACATGCAGCGGCAGGCCGTTCCCCTGATCAGGACAGAGGCCCCGTTGGTGGGTACCGGGAAGGAGAAGATCGTGGCCAGGGACTCAGGGAGAGTCGTGCTGACAAGAAGGCCGGGAGTTGTGGAATATGTGGATGCGGACAGGATCGTTGTCCGCGCCGATGAGGTGAAAAAGACAGGCAAGTCCAAAAAGGAAAAGACGCCGCTGGATGAGATGAGTCTGGATATATACAATCTTGTGAAATTCAAGCGTTCCAACCAGAATACCTGTATCAATCAGAAACCGGTTGTGTCCATCGGGCAGAGGGTCGAGAAAGGGGATGTGCTGGCAGACGGACCGGCGACAGACAGGGGGGAACTGGCCTTAGGCCAGAATGTTATGGTCGCATTTATGCCGTGGGAAGGATATAACTTTGAGGATGCGATTATTATCAGCGAACGGGTGGTCAGGGAAGACAGATACACTTCGATCCATATCGAAGAGTTTGAGATTGAGGCGCGGGATACAAAATTAGGAAGAGAGGAGATTACAAGGGATATTCCCAACGTGAGTGAAGAAGCGTTGAAAGATCTCGACGAGAGCGGGATTGCGCGCATAGGGGCAGAGATCAAGCCGGGTGATATCTTAGTTGCAAAGGTTGCCCCGAAGGGGGAGACACAACTGACACCGGAAGAAAAGCTGCTTCGGGCCATATTCGGGGAAAAAGCAGGGGATGTGAAGGATGTCTCTTTGACAGTGCCGCCGGGGATAGAAGGGACTGTGGTGGACGTCAGGATATTCTCAAGAAAGGGTGTGGAAAAGGACGAGCGTTCCAAGAGCATTGAGCAGGAAGAGATCTCAAAACTGCACAAGGAGCAGCAGGAAGAGATCAGGATTATTGAAGAAGAGAAGAACAGAAGGCTCAGGAAGTTCCTTGCGGGCAAGATTGCCGGCAGGCCGGTTGTGAGTTCGGCAACCAAAAAGGTGCTCGTTCAGAAAAAGAAAGAGCTTACGGAGAGTGTCTTAAGGGAGATCAGGGATGAGGATCTCACCTCTATTGCCTTAGACAATCCTGAAGATATGGAGCGATTTGAAGAGATCTGCAACTATACACAGCAGCAGATTGACATATTGCAGGCCCTCTATGAAGATAAGGTGGGAAGGGTTAAAAAGGGGGATGAGCTTCCGCCGGGGGTTGTGAAACTGGTGAAGGTGTATATCGCGATTAAGAGAAAACTGTCCGTGGGAGATAAGATGGCCGGAAGGCATGGGAATAAGGGTGTGTTATCCGTGGTATTGCCGGCTGAAGATATGCCGTATCTTGCGGATGGGACTCCTGTAGATATGATACTGAACCCTCTGGGGGTGCCCTCAAGGATGAATATCGGCCAGATCCTGGAGACGCATCTGGGTTTGGCGGCAAAGGCACTTGGGATCCATGTGACGACCCCTGTATTCGAGGGTGCGACAGAAGGGGAGATCAAGGACCTGCTTAAAAAGGCCGGTCTTCCCGTATCCGGACAAATGACCTTGTATGACGGACGTACCGGAGAGCCTTTTGACCGGCAGATCACGATAGGGCAGATGTATATGATGAAACTCCACCACCTGGTAGATGACAAGATCCATGCGAGGTCTATCGGCCCCTACTCCCTGGTGACCCAGCAGCCTCTCGGCGGCAAGGCCCAGTTCGGCGGCCAGAGGCTCGGAGAAATGGAGGTCTGGGCATTGGAGGCCTACGGGGCTGCGGCGACACTGCAGGAGTTTCTCACGGTCAAATCTGATGACGTGCCCGGGCGTTCCAAGATGTATGAGTCCGTTGTCAAGGGCGAGAACTTTCTAACCCCGGGGCTGCCGGAGTCTTTCAATGTGTTGATCAAAGAATTACAGAGCCTTGGACTGGATGTGGAATTATTGAAGTCCAAGGAAGAGAGATAAATAAGGGAGGCATGAATGGCAACAGCAGAGGATAGAGATTGGGAGAAGTTATACAGGCTGTTTGAGAAGCCCAAGGAGACGGCCTCATTCGATGCGATCAGGATCCGTATCGCATCCCCTGAAAAGATAAAATCATGGTCACACGGCGAGGTCAAAAAACCTGAGACCATCAATTACCGTTCTTTTAAACCTGAAAGGGACGGGCTATTCTGTGCCAAGATCTTCGGGCCTACAAAGGACTGGGAGTGTCTCTGCGGGAAATATAAGCGGATGAAGCACCGGGGCATCGTATGCGATAAATGCGGGGTGGAGGTGATCCAGTCCAAGGTCAGGCGGGAGAGGATGGGGCACATTGAGCTTGCCACTCCGGTGGCCCACATCTGGTTTCTCAAGGGGCTTCCCAGCAGGATAGGCAATCTCCTCGACATGACACTGAGACAATTGGAGAAGGTGCTCTATTTTGAAAGTTTTATTGTGATCAATCCGGGAAATGCCCCTGTCAAAGAGCGGGACGTCCTGTCTGAGGATGAATACAGAAAGTATCTCCAGCAGCACGGGACCTCTTTTAAGGCGGGTACCGGCGCTGAGGCCATCAAAGAGCTTCTGGTGAAGATTGATATGGATCAGCTCTATAATGATGTCAAGACGAAGATTGAAAATGCCAACAGTGTTGCCATTAAGAAAAAACTCAGCAAGCGTTTGAAGATTATTGATGCCTTCCGGAAGTCCGGGAACAAACCTGAATGGATGATCATGGATATCATCCCTGTGATCCCGCCTGAGCTGAGGCCATTAGTGCCGTTAGACGGCGGAAGGTTTGCCACCTCAGACCTGAACGACCTTTACCGGCGGGTCATCAACAGGAACAACAGGCTGAAGAAACTGATGGATTTAAAGGCCCCTGGTGTGATTATCCGTAACGAGAAGAGGATGCTCCAGGAGGCCGTGGATGCGCTCTTTGATAATGGCAGGAGGGGCAAGGTTATCCGCGGGCCCAACAAGAGGCCGCTCAAGTCATTAAGCGATATGTTGAAAGGGAAGCAGGGAAGGTTCAGGCAGAATCTTCTTGGAAAGAGGGTGGACTACTCCGGCCGTTCCGTGATTGTCGTCGGTCCGGAGCTTAAGCTGCATCAGTGTGGTCTTCCCAAGAAGATGGCCCTGGAGTTGTTTAAACCGTTCATATTCTACAGGCTGGAAGAAAAGGGTTATGCCACAACGATCAAGAGCGCCAAGAAGATGGTTGAAAAGGAGAGGCCCGAGGTATGGGATATCCTGGAAGAGGTGACGAAAGAACATCCGATCCTCCTGAACAGGGCCCCCACGCTTCACAGGCTGGGCATTCAGGCCTTTGACCCCATCCTGATTGAAGGAAAGGCGATCAAGCTCCATCCCCTGGTCTGTGTGGCCTTTAACGCGGATTTCGACGGAGATCAGATGGCGGTTCATGTGCCGCTTTCCGTAGAGGCCCAGGTCGAGGCGAGGGTGTTGATGCTTTCAGTCAATAATGTCCTGTCGCCTGCACACGGTGCGCCCATTCTGATTCCGACACAGGACATTGTGCTGGGAGTTTATTACCTGACAAAGGAACGGGCCGGTGCGATAGGGGAAGGTAAAGTATTCTCCTCCCCCGTGGAGGTCAGGGCTGCATTTGATGCAGGGGTGGCAGATGAGCATGCCAAAATCAAGGTCAGGATCAACGGTGAATTGGTGGATACGACGGTAGGGAGGATACTGCTGGGTGAGATAATGCCGTCCGGCATGCCGTTCTCTCTGGCGAACAAGGTGATGAATAAAAAGGAGCTTACCAAGCTGATTGACCGGAGCTACAGGGAGGCAGGCCACCGCGAAACCGTGGTGTTTCTGGACAAGGTAAAGGAGATAGGATTCCGGTATGCGACGAAATCGGGCATCTCTATTTCGATAGAGGATATGCACATCCCCTCGAAAAAGGCCGAGCTCATCGGCAAGGCGGAGAAAGAGATCCTGGAGGTTGAACAGCAGTACGCAGAGGGGTTAATCACCAAAGGGGAGAGGTACAACAAGGTCATCGATATATGGGCCCATGTGACAGAGATGGTGGCCGCTGAGATGATGCGTGAGCTGGGGGGGGGCAGCGAGGAGAAACGGGCCTTTAATTCTATATTTATGATGGCAGATTCCGGGGCCAGAGGCAGCACCCAGCAGATCCGGCAGCTTGGCGGGATGCGCGGACTGATGGCTAAACCGTCAGGAGAGATTATAGAGACCCCCATTACCGCCAACTTCCGGGAGGGGTTGACCGTGCTGCAGTATTTTATCTCAACGCATGGAGCCAGAAAGGGATTGGCGGATACGGCGCTCAAGACAGCGAATTCAGGGTATCTTACCCGGAGACTGGTGGATGTGGCCCAGGATGTGATCATCACAGAGCCTGATTGCGGGAGCGAGGACGGGATATACGTCACCTCACTGGTTGAGGGGGGGGAGATCATCGAACCTTTGGAAGAGAGGATCCTGGGGAGGGTTGCGGTCAGCGATATCAGGGACCCCATCACGAGCGATGTCATTGTTCCCGGGGGTGAAGAGATTAATGAAGAGAAGGTGGAGGCGGTCATCGATGCCGGTATCGACAAGGTAAAGATCCGCTCTGTGCTGACATGCCAGTCCCGCAGGGGTGTCTGTATCAAGTGTTATGGAAGAGACCTTGGGCGGGGAAGGGTAGTGGATATCGGAGAGGCCGTCGGGATTATTGCAGCCCAGTCTATCGGAGAACCGGGTACCCAGCTTACCATGAGAACCTTCCATATCGGGGGTACCGCGAGCAAGGTGGTAGAGCAGACTGTCCTTGAGGCGAAGAATTCAGGGCTTCTTAAATATATCGAACTGAATACGGTCAAGAACAAAGAGGGTGACCGGGTTGCCATGAACAGAAACGGGAAGATCGTTATCTGTGACGAGGAGGGGAGGGAGAAAGAAAAATACTCCGTCCTCTACGGCGCCAGATTAAAGGTGTCTGACGGACAAAAGGTCAAGTCAGGTCAAAAGCTTGTGGAATGGGACCCCCATTCGATGCCTATTCTGACCGAGGTGGGAGGGAAGATCGCCTTCGGAGATATTGTAGACGGGGTCACCATGAAGGAGGATGTGGACGAGGTCACCGGTCTTTCACGGAAGGTCATCATTGACTTCCAGGGGGCAACTCTAAGGCCCAGGATTTCTATTAAGGACGAGGCCAACAAGACGGTCAAGATCCCGGGGACCAATGTGGTTGCCAGGTATCTCCTTCCGACGGGGGCCCATATCCTCCTTGAAAAAGGAGCGCCTGTCTATCCCGGGGACGTGCTTGCGAAGATCCCCAGGGAGATCACCAAAACGAAGGATATTACAGGAGGTCTGCCGAGGGTTGCTGAACTGTTTGAGACCAGAAAGCCTAAAGAACAAGCCGTGATCAGCGAGATCGACGGCACGATAGAATTCGGCGGGTTTGTCAAAGGGATGCGCCGGGTGATTGTCAAGAATGAACAGGGGGACACCAGAGAATACTTTATCCCCAAGGGGAAACATATCAACGTGCACGAGGGGGACTGGGTCATGGCAGGCGAACCGTTGATGGACGGTTCAGCGAACCCCCATGACATATTAAGCATTCTCGGTCCCAAAGAGCTTCAGAAGTATCTTGTGGATGAGGTCCAGCAGGTATACCGGTTACAGGGTGTCACGATCAATGACAAACATATAGAGGTCATCGTCAGACAGATGCTGAAAAAGGTGAAGATCGAAGACCCCGGAGAAACAGACTTCCTGATCGGCAGCCAGGTCGACAGGTTTATTTTTGAAGATGAGAATGAAAAGGTGATGAAGGCGGGCGGTAAGCCGGCCACAGGGATGCCTGTCCTTATGGGAATCACGAAAGCGGCGCTGAGTACAGATAGCTTTATCTCTGCGGCATCATTCCAGGAGACGACGAGGGTGTTGACGGAGGCCGCTGTCAGCGGGAAAGTTGACGAACTTCTCGGATTAAAGGAGAACGTGATCGTCGGGAGACTGATCCCCGCCGGCACGGGATTTCCGCTGTACCGGGAGACCTATTTAAAGTCGGTGACGGGTCAGGAGCCGGAGGTTTCAGAACCAGAAGAGCCAGAAGAAGAGGATGTATGATCTGCAAATCTTCTCCAGAAGAATGTAAAGGTCTTCCTATAAAAACTCTTGACAAATAAATAGCAATCCACTAAACTTCTACCAGGGTTCGTCTGACCAATGGAATGGAGGTTACCAGTTATATCCCCGGTGAGGGACACAATCTTCAGGAGCACTCCATTGTGCTCGTACGCGGGGGAAGGGTTAAGGATCTGCCGGGTGTGCGGTATCACATTATCCGCGGGACACTCGATGCAGCAGGGGTGCAAAACAGAAGGCGCAGCAGGTCCAAGTATGGGGCAAAGAAACCCAAGTAGTTTCGTGGAGTGACGGAGACCAATATATGCCAAGACGTGGAGTCATAACGCACCGGGTTATACAACCGGATCTGAAATACAACGATATGCTGATCGGGAAGACCGTTAATGTCCTTATGAAGGGTGGAAAGAAGAGCACTTCAGAAGGGGTGTTTTACGGGGCGCTGGATATTGTGAAAGAGAGATCCTCTGCGGATCCGGTAAAGATTTTCAGGGCCGCCATAGATAATGTTAAACCGGCGGTTGAGGTCAAGTCCCGGCGTGTGGGCGGGGCATCCTATCAGGTGCCGGTGGATATACGCACCCCGAGGCGCAATGCCCTTGCGATCAGATGGCTTATTCAGTTTGCGAGGGAACGGACAGGTAAAAATATGGCGGAGAAGCTGGCATCCGAGATTATCGACGCGGCCAATGGGATAGGCGGCTCCATCAAGAAGAAGGAAGAGACGCACAGAATGGCAGATGCCAACAAGGCTTTTGCGCATTACCGATGGTAGGAATAGTGAATAGTGAAAATCCATTCACCATTTACAATTCACCATTCACAGTGGTAGATCTAATTTGGAGGTTTGAGCAGGTGGCGAGGCAGTACTCCTTAGAGAAAACAAGAAATATAGGCATCATGGCGCACATCGATGCCGGGAAGACCA
>JACROQ010000028.1 GCA_016214375.1 Nitrospirota bacterium
TACGTGGCTCCACCTTCTTCCGCCCCTCAAGCCTTTTCCTGAGCTCCCCCTCAAATCCATTGCCCGTGGGATTATAATAACTGACTCCCCCCGGCACATACTCCTTCTCTACATACCCCCCGAAGTCATGGGGGTACTTATACCCCTTCACCCTCCCAAGTCTGGCAGCCCCTTTGTAATGACTGTCTTTCAGATAATCAGGCACCGGGAAGATCTTGCCGCTCTCCACATCGCTAAGGGCAGCCTCTATGCCCTTGTAGCAGGCATTGCTCTTGGGCGCGGCGGCGATATAGACAGCGGCCTGGGCAAGGGGGATACGCCCCTCCGGCATCCCGATGGCCTCCACGGCGTGCAGGGCAGAAACGGCCACTGAAAGGGCGCGGGGGTCCGCCATTCCTACATCCTCGGAGGCACAGATCACGATGCGCCTTGCAATAAAGAGCGGGTCTTCTCCGGCGTAGACCATCTTGGCCAGCCAGTAGAGCGCGGCATCCGGGTCAGAGCCCCGCATACTCTTAACAAAGGCAGAGATCGTATCATAGTGGCTGTCTCCATCTTCGTACCGGATGTACTTCTTTTGAACCGATTCAGCAGCGACATTCAAGTCATACAATATCTTCCCATCTGCACCCGGCTTCGTGGTCAGGATACCGACCTCCAGGGCGTTTAGAAGTCTCCTCGCATCCCCCTCGGCAGAGCGGATGAGATGCGCTGCTGCATCCTCTGTGATAGTGACCTCATAACCGCCCACCCCTGCCTCTTTATCGTGAAGCGCCTTCTCTAAGAGGGTACTGAGGTCCTCATCATCTAACGGTTTGAATTCTATGATCAGGGACCTGGATGAGAGTGAGGGGATGATCGAAAAGAAGGGGTTTTGGGTGGAGACGCCAATCAATGTGACAATCCCCTGCTCCACATAAGGGAGGAGGGCATCCTGCTGGACTTTATTAAACCGATGGATCTCGTCTATGAATAGGAGGGTCCGCTCTCCCCTTGCGGAATTCCACTCCTTTGCTCTCTCAATGGCATTCCGTATCTCGGCGATACCGGCGGTGACTGCATTGATCTCTATAAATTGGGCCCTCGTCAGATCTGCTATGAGATGGGCAATAGCCGTCTTACCGCTCCCGGGGGGGCCGAATATGATCAGGGACCTGACCTTATCAGATTCGATAACCCGCCTGAGGAGCTTGCCCTGCGCCATGACATGCCTCTGACCGACAAAGTCCTCGATCTTCTTAGGCCTCATCCGCCAGGCTAACGGGGTAATTTTATTCGTTGTTTCAAATAGATCCATATTCTCCCGTACTCTCTCAGTTACGCGTGGCGGCGGCACATTCAAGCCATCTATTTTTTAGCAGGCTGCTGAAAAAAATCCGGCAACCTGTCATTCTGAGGAGCCGAAGGCGACGAAGAATCTGATAACCCTTTGTTTTCCTTAGGAGTCAGATCCTTCGCTTCGCTCAGGATGACAGGCAGAAAGACTTTTTCAATAGCCTGTTAGAGAGAAACAGAGAAATGGGAGAGAGGTTTAGGATAGGTAGTGATGGAGGTCTTATTAAGACGTAAGGGGACTTTTCCAGCCCCGCTTCTAAGATGGTCCACAGCTATGGTATTTTTGTACCTTGCCGCAGTCCCGATATATCCCACAGCAAAGACCAGAATCGAGAGAACCACTATCACCATTATTCTATCTATACCTACGCTATACCTGCTTTAAAACCCATTTCTTTTTTCTGCCCCACTTTTGCCGTGTCTAAAGAGAATTTAAACCTGGTCAAACCAAGTGGGTGCCCTGACGGAGACTTTAGGCTTCCCTCTTGACCGTCCGCCGCGAAGCAGACGGGAAGGCCTGCACACCGCCTCCCTGGACAGGACCCCCGTTTAACTAGGTGTTGGGTCAAAATCCCTTTACATCACGCACAAAGCAGGGCTATTCCATAATAACAAATTCATGTTTTGAGTTCAATAGAAATAAGTTCCAGCAACCTTTCTGCCCTGTTTGCTATAATAGACTCCTGTTCTGCCATCTCCTTCTTGCTGTTAAAGAGTTCATGGGAAATATTCAGCGCCGCCAACACGGCAATCTTACCCGGTGTAGAGAGTTGGAGTTTTCCGTGCACTTCACGCATCTTCGAGTCTACAAATTCAGCCAACTGACGGATATAGTCCGGGTCCCCATCCCCCTTAATAAGGTATTTCTGACCAAATATCTCGACTTCCACGCCCATACCGGTTTACCTGTCGCTATTAAGATTATTGCTACGTATAACTTCTCCTTCTCTTGCTTCTTGCTTCTTGCTTCTTGCTTCTTGCTTCTTGCTTCTTACTTCTTACTTCTTACTTCTTACTTCTTACTTCTTACTTCTTACTTCACCCCGCCTATCCCCTTCAGGGTATCCAGTATCGTCTCGACCCTTGAGCGGACCTCTGTCCTTTCCTCTTTCATCCGGTTACACTCATCCTCTGTCCGTTTCTGAGCCTCCATCTGATGCTGAATCTCTTTCACTGCCGCATCCTTCTCCATAAGTTTCTTCTCAAGTTCCATCCGCTCCCGTTGGAGCACCTTAATATACTCCAGCACCTCGGATACCCGGTCCTCCAACACCTTGATCTTTTCCAGGCTCATACTCCCCCTCTCTACAGGGACACTTCCCATATTTCAAGGATGGAAATACGGGAAGTGTCCCTCCTTGCTTAATATCGATATAGTCTTGAAGACTTCTTAATCAGTTCGTGCATATCCTCACTGTCATCGGGATAAGTGCTGTAACCGGTGTAGAGCGTCAGGTCCGGCCGCTTCTCCCTCAACCGGTCAAAGCTGTCCGACAATCTTTTAACGGCGTCTTTCACGCCCTCTCCGGTATCAGGCAGCAGGGCAGCGAACTTCCCCCCTTTTAATCTGACCAGTACATCAATGTATCTGAACGTCTCCCGTATGAGCCTTGCCACATCCCTGATAACATCATCATCAAAGGGTTTAATCTCAAAAAATATCAGGGACACATGCCGGTTAAAACGCTTGGCCCTCTTAATCTCCTCCGGGAAACGCATCTGCAGATACCGTTCATTCCGGAGCCCTGTGACCTCATCAATGGTAATCAGGAGTTGTTTCTCATTATAGCGTCTTGCATTGACGACCCCCCGGGCAGCATACTGGGTAAAATGCTCCAGGATCTCCCGGTCATCCTCTGTAAAAAAGAGGCTGCTGAATACGTCCATAGCCGTCTTGTTATAAACGGACAGGGTGCCCAACAGCTCCTTATTAAAAAGAATGGGGACGGCTATTGCGGTCTTATACGGATATTCAGCCTCTGATTTTGCCGACTCCACATACTCCGGTACATCATGGATAATCGCAGGGCTCTTTGTCTGAGAGATCATGCCAGATATGGCATTATCCAGTTTGAGCAGGGCCTGATCCACTTTATCTTCATGGAGACCATAGGTGGATTTGATCACGAGTTTACCGTCTTCATTCAGCCGTAGAATCGACACCTCGGAATCGAGGAGCATGGTAGAAGATGCCGTCGCCAAGGCCAGTATCTTCTGGAGATCGAAGGTAGACAGGAGTTCAATCCCCTCTTCGTTCACGACAGACAGCTTGATGATCTTCTGGGACATGCGGTATCGCTCCGCGTCACTGCTGATCGTATTGGCAAGATGCTGACCTATTGCACTGAGCGAGTGATAGACGTTAGGATTTATATTGTGGATATTGGTAAATTCCATGGCTATAATCCCAACCCCCTTGTCAGTCACGGTAAGGGGAAGATAGAGAAGGGCGACAGCGTCTTCTCTCTTTGCAATTCTTTGCACATGGCCATTGGTCCCGACAGGGGTCTCCATCAGCATCAAGGGGTTGTTCCGCTCAATGACCTCCCCTAAGACACCCTGGCCCTTCCTGATGCGCATCTTCCCCAGCAGGTATGGGAGATTATGCGTTGTCGCCTGAAGCACAAGGTCCCCTGTCGCCGGTTCTCTGATGTAGAGATGGGAGTCTTCTGCCTCAAGCAGATGATATAAAAAACTATTGACCTCCTTAAGTCTTGATCCTATGGGTCTATCCGATCCGATGATCCGCAGGGGTTCCAGAGACAGCGCCTCTTCCACGGAGGCCAGTTTTAAATCCTCGGATTCTGCAACCCTCCGGATGGTCCTTCCTAATACCGGTATCAAAGAAGAGACAAATGCCGCATCATCTTTTATGAGATTCGGATCTGCGGTTGTGTAAAATAACCACAACAGGCCAATGACTTCAGACCCTTCGGTAATCGGGACAACCCTGAGAGCGCCCCAACCTCCGGCGGTCTCCCCCTCTCCCTCCCAAACCCGCTTATCCCCAGCGACATGCCCGATGATCTTATCTGCCTCATCCCCATCCCTGATATAAGGCCGTTTAGCCGCATTTTTTAACCGGAGGGCAGGATCCAGATTGATATCCTTAATGACTTGATACGGCCTATCCCCTTTTTTGATGATGGTGAGCTGGGCCGCATCGGCATGGGTCCCCAAAAAGGATGTCCTTAGCAAAAGGGCGCTCTGTTCATGGATAGGATGGGCCTGTGGGACATATTGAAGGCCGCACTCTATGGTCTCGATCGCCCTGTCTATCTGCCCTGTGATAACGGACCTTCTCTTCTTTATCTCATTGATCTGTCTTAATTCCCACAGAAATCGGGCGGAATCACCATTGATGATCTCCGCAGGGTAGAGGTTAAGATCATAGAGGTCTTTATGATGCCGGTCCGGCAGGGTATTGATGATTAAATTAAGGTCTTGGAGGGTGAGAAGCTCCCGGATACGGTGAGAGAGCCTTAGATTAAGGTCGCTTGAATAGGTATATCCATACTCTTCAAGCCTGAAACCGAGCGCCTCCTGATCAGGATCAAGGAGTATTGAGACAGAAACCGCCTTATCCTTTCTAAGGAGGCTTAAGGTCTCTAATCCTTCCCGGCCTGCACCGATAATGGCAACCTTTATCCTATCGCCCTCTCCCATAGGGATATCCTCTCCGTTATTCTCATTTCAAGGCTGTGATGACGCCGGAGGCCTCTATTCTCTTTAAGAAAATCAGGGTATCGTCATCCCTCTTCGGCTTTTCCTCAATGGCCTCTTCTATGACAGGCCTGACCTCCTTAACCCTCTTCCGGCTATCCCGTTCTTCAATCCAATCCAGTATCAGGGTATGAAGGTCCTTTTCAATCCTGACCTTTATGCTCCCTTCAACAGAAGTCCCTATAAAAAAGTCGGCCCCTTCCCAGTTCAGGAGATAAAATAACGCATCCTCCCCCTTGAGGTCTTCAACCTTTGCATCGATGATCTTCCCCTCCTTGAGATAGATCTCCCCCTTTTCATCCTCTTTTCGCAGAAAGAGGGTGCAGGTCTTCCGGTTTACAGAGAGGACCTGTAAGACATCGGTAAGGCTGATATCGAGGAGGGTGCCGCCCGACTCTATCTTTTCCTCAGATTCCCCTTCTCTATCAAGATGTGCCACGCCATCCCCCCTGGATCAAGCCAGACTATACACCCTTTACTGCCGGTGTGTCAACCGCTCTCCCTCCCCTGATCCTGCCTTGCTTTCCATTCCTGCCATGCGGAGATATTCCATGTAACTTGTAAAGACCTTCTTGACATAGTTACGGGTCTCTTTATACGGTATATCCTCAATAAACTCGTCCAGAGCAAATCCCTCCCGCTCCTGAAGCCATCGCGTCACGACCACAGGCCCGGCATTATAGCTTGCTAAGGCCACTATCATATTCCCGTCGTATTGTCTTAAAAGCCCGGCAAAAAACCTCGTCCCTAAAGCAAGGTTGATATCCGGATCAAACAGGGAATCCCGGTCTACATGGGAACCGTTCACGGCAGAGGCGGTCTGGGGCATGAGCTGCATTAACCCGACTGCCCCGGCAGAGGAGACGACACTCCGGTTAAACCAGCTCTCCTCCCGGATAAGGGCGTACAATAACAGGGGGTCAGTGTCATTCTCATCCGCATATCTATTGACCATCTCGCTGTACCCTGTGGGATACATCAGCCTCCATACCCGGGGATCAATCCCCTGGTCCCTGTAGAGCATATCCCTTGAAAAACTTGAAGAGATAATCCCGAGGGCCGTATTGTATTCTTCCATTGATGCGAGAAAGAATGCCAGGGAAACAGACTTTTTCTTATCTTTTGCCATCTTCTTCCGTAACAATTGTGCCTCTTCGACCGCCTCTTCTTCAAAACCAAGATGGAAGAGCAGCTTAACCCTGATAGTCTGTTCATCCTCTGTCGTCCCGGCCCTATAATGATCAGCGCTTAAATCCCCTTCCATATCCATCAGGACCGCACGGGCCGGCGATGCACAGTCCATACGGTCATGATACATGGCAAAGAGGCAATAGAATGACCCAGGGTATTCACGGCACAACTGACACAGGCTCTTCTCCATCTCCCCAGGATCATCCATCCTCTCCGATACCCTCGCCTTCCAATAGAGGGCCTGGGAGGCATAATGGGAATCCTTTCGTTGCTGAAGGATATTATCAAACAGGGCGAGGGCCTTTTTAAGCTCACGCTCCTTGTATAGAAGCCATCCCTTGGCCCACTGGCTGTCGGCTGCAAAACTGCTGTTCGGATATTCTTTCATGACCCTGTCATAATAGGAGACGGCGGTCTCAACATCCCTTTGCCCGGCATAAACAATCCCAAGCCGGTAAAGGATCTCCGGAATTCTCTCTTTATCCTGATCGTTATACCGCTTGATATACCTCTTGCTTACCTTTATAAAGGCGTCTTCTTTTCCCGCCCGGAGATACGTTCTCCCCAGCCAGTATAACGCCTCCCGTGCCCTTGAGTGACCCGGATAGTTCTTGAGAAAGGCCTCAAGGTCTTTCTCGGCATCCTCTGACCTCCTGAGATTATAATTGGACATCCCTATCTTAAAATAGGCCTCTATCTCTTTTTCTCTGGATATGTCCTTGCCGCCGGATAAAAACCTCTTATACTCTGTCAGGGCGTCTGCATAAAGGACGGCCTCATAGAGCCTCTCTCCCCGCACATAAGCCTCTCCGGGGGCAGAGGGTGGAATCTCATAACCCAGTTCTTGCAACGAGTTTAGCTTCTCTTTTGCAATCCACGAAACAAGACTCGCCGGATACTCCACCCATATCCTCTTAAAATAATCAATGGCCAGAGGGGCCTTCTCTTCCTGAAGGTAGGTCGTGCCTATGCCAAAGATGGCAGAAGGTGCGGCTTTATCCCCTGGATACACAGAGATATAGGCCTCATAGGCTTCCCGTGCCTGGTATAAATTGCCGGCCGCGAGGTAAGCATCCGCAGCCTTGAAGAGTGCCCTCTTTTGAAGCGGGCTGTCCGGATAGGAGCGGTTGAGGGTCTTATAAAGCCCTGCGGCCTTCTCATACTCACCCCGGCCCTCGAACAGGCCGGCCAGCTTGAATAAGACCTGCCGGCCTTATATATTTCTACGGCATGATCAAGACTTCTGCCCGGATCAGTACAACTTGATTCATCCGCATAGGACTCGATAGCCACATGACAGATGAGGATAAGGAACAACACGATCAATGAGAGACGCCTTAGGCCCATTATGGTAGAATTATAGCAAGAACATTTTTAGCTGTCAGCAAAGATTATTAAAGATAAGCAGCAGGAGAAATGTAGCGCCGACCTTTATGGTCGGCAATTTGACAAGCTCAGAGTGGGGGATAACCCCCCACGCTACGCCATGATTGGATAAGGATGTATTTTCAGAATGAAAAGGATAGACCTTAGAGACATGAGACTGATCGAGGCGGAGGCCTTCGCTGGAGGTCTTGGCCTTGAAAGTTACCGCGGGAGGCAGATATTCCACCAGGTCTATGGGAAGGCCGCTGACTCTATCGATGCGATGACAGAGTTGTCGAAGGAGGTCCGAGGCCTTCTGTCCCAAAAGGCATATATCAGCAGGATCATCGAGGTCAAACGACAGTGCTCTATAGACGGGACAGAGAAGTTTCTATTTGCCCTCGAAGACGGTCACAGGATCGAAAGTGTCCTGATACCCGACGAGGACCGGTTGACCCTCTGCATATCCACACAGGTGGGATGCGGGATGGGCTGCACCTTCTGTCTGACCGGCAAGGGTGGACTGGTAAGGAATCTGAGGAGTTCGGAGATCATCAACCAGGTCCTCGCGGTGCAGGGGGGTCTGCCGGATGGAAGGAGACTCACCAATATCGTCATCATGGGGATGGGGGAACCCCTGGCCAACTATCGTCATACCGTCAAGGCCATAGAAATCCTGTCCCACCCCCTTGGACCCGCCATCGGCGCACGGAGGATCACCCTGTCGACATCCGGTCTGGCGCCGCAGATCAAGAAGCTCGGGGAGAGCAGTCTTAACATCAACCTGGCTATCTCCCTCAATGCCCCGACAGATGAGCAGAGGAACCTCATCATGCCCATTAACAAGAAATACTCTATGGCAAAACTCCTCGGGGCCTGCAGGGAATATCCGCTCAAGAGAAGGAGGATGCTGAGCTTTGAATATGTACTTCTCGCAGGGTTGAATGACAGTCCGGAGGATGCACACCGTATTGCGAGGCTCCTGAAGGGGATACGCTGCAAGATCAATCTCATCCCCTTCAACGAATTCCCGGGCTCTCCGTATAAAAGGCCCTCAGAGGAATCCGTCCTGAGGTTCCAGGAGATCCTGGCAGGGCACCACTTCTCCGCATTCATCAGAAAGAGCCGGGGGGCAGACATCTTAGCCGCCTGCGGGCAATTGCGGGAGTAATAGCCCCCTACCCCACCATCCTGGCAATGGTGAGGACAGACACCCTTTCAACCCCATGCCTCTTAAGCACCCTGGCGCATTCGCCTACAGTGGCCCCTGTAGTATAAACATCATCCACAAGAACGATATCCTTACCCGAGATCATTGCATCATCCTGGACACTGAATGCCCCGACGACATTCTTTTTCCTCTCTTTCATCCCCAGTTCCACCTGCGGCCTTGTGTGAACATGCCGTATCAGGGTGTTTAATAAGACCGGTATCCCAAGCCTTTCACCTATGACCGATGCAAGGATGGCAGACTGATTGAACTCCCGCTCTCGCAAACGGCTGGGGTGGAGGGGGACGGGCATGACAAAATCCCCCCTATCCCCCCTTTGTAAAAGGGGGGAATGTTCTGCCAGCGCCCTACCTACATGAATCTTCTTTTTATACTTGAAGAGCTTGATCGCCCCGGCGAGCACCCCTTCATACGGACCTGCAGAGATCGCCCTGTCAAAATAGGGGGGATTCTTCCTGCAGGCCCCGCAGAGATGGCCTGCAGGAGACTGTTGATGCACAGACAATGGATCCAGAGAAGGATACGGCATGCCGCACTGCGGACAGCATGGGTCTTTAAACCACCGGATCATATCCCAGCACCGGTTGCAGAAACAAGATGTCGGGGCCCCTGCAGATACCGGTGTACCGCACTGCCTGCAAGCGCCAGGGAACACGACCCCAAATGCCCATAAAATCTATTCTGCCTTATTTCACTTTTGATGAACTCGTAGAAAGTCGCCAGAAGTACTATTTGTCATTCTGAGCAAAGAAAAGAATCTGATAAAACAATGAGTTATCAGACCCTTCGCTTTGCTCAGGGTGACAGTGAAGGACTTTTTACGAGTTCATCACTTTTAAGTCGTTGACTTTAAAATAAAATTATAAAGCCATTCCAACTTCTCCACCCTTGCCCTTCCCCAGAAATCTTTTTCCACATCCTACGACGAAATTGAACAGGCCCGCGACCTGTTGGTCCAGGGGAGAGCAATCAAAGCTGGGATGGTCAAGCGGGGGGGTCAGGTCTTGAATTTTGACATGATATAAATGTCAAAATTCAAGACCTGACCCCTTCGTTGGTGCTAACCCCGCCTGAGGTTATTTTCAGGTGAAGCGGCAGGGGGGGATTCCCCCCTGCACCTCCCCAAAAAGAAAACGGGGCATCCGGCATCGTCATTCTGAGGCATGCGATAACATGCCGAAGAATCTGATACAACAGGGCTCAATCAGATTCTTCGCTTCGCTCAGAATGACCCGGGACGCAGGGCTCTCCCATACCGGCTGGTCATTAGTTCGATAAACTCACTACAGGCATCAGCCCTCGCTCCGTCCAAGCCTCTTTCTCCAAACCGCTATCCCTGCCAGTCCGAAGCCCAGGAGGAGCAACGTCGCGGGTTCCGGTACCGATGTAGATCGCTGTCCGAGACGCACCGCCAGGGCATAGCCGACGTCGCCGGCGGCGTCGCCCACACCCTGATCGCCATCGTCAAAGTCGAAGCCCCACGCGCCGACGGTACGTGGCGACGCATACACCGTACCCGACCAGTAGTAGTACGGCAGCAAGTTCAGGTTTGTAAAGTCACCCGTATTCACATTCGCTAACGGGCCGCCTGCGGAATTCCCCAACTCGGTATAATACAGATGCCCCGTCTCACTCCCGGTGCAGTTGTAACCAACGCAAGGGCCAGTCCCATCCTGGTTCAGGGCCGAAGGCAGCCGCCAGTTGTCAAAT
>JACROQ010000029.1 GCA_016214375.1 Nitrospirota bacterium
CTCCCCTTTCCCAGGAAGATCATCATCAATATCCCGACAAGAGAGCCTATAAATGAAGAGAGGATGATCGTGATGATCACATTGATCCAGCCCAGGAATGACCCTAACATTGCAATAAGTTTTATATCTCCGCCCCCCATGCCGCCACGGCTTGCCACTGCCACGATAAAGAATATGCCGCTGCCCAGGAGGGTCCCGATAACAGAGCATTTAATGCCGCCGGGGAGGATAAAGGCGCCGGCCAGAAGACCTGCTATCGTCCCCGGGATCGTGATCACATCCGGGATTATCCTGTGGTGAAGATCTATCACGCTGGCAACAAGAAGCGCTGAAAACAGGATGGCATAGAGGATGGATTCTGTCGAAAGACCAAACCGCCCTATTAATAACATATAACCTGCGCCATTTAGAATCTCCACGATGACATATTGGACAGAAATAGGAGTTCCGCAGGTCCTGCACCTCCCCCGGAGGATCAGAAAACTCAGGATAGGTATGTTGTCATAGAACCTGATCGGGGCATTGCACTGTGGGCAATGAGATGCCGGAGCAGCTATTGATTCTTGTTTGGGTATACGGTAGATGCATACATTGAGAAAACTCCCTATGACAGCGCCCAGGATAAAGATAAATAGATAGGTCAACAAGGTCATAAACCAACCAGGCCGTTGCTTGACAGGGTATGCGCCATTCATGCATTATAATCAGGGGACTGAAATCATGCAAGGGGATATTCCGTTATGGGCTACAGGATCGCAGTAACAGGGGCCGGCAGTTGGGGTACGACCTTAGCTCTGCTCCTTGCTGAGAGAGACAATGAGATCAGGCTGTGGGTATATGAACAAGAGTTGGCAGAGCTTATAAAAAATAAGCGTGAAAACACCCTCTACTTACCGGGTCATGCAATCCCGGCGAACATATATCCAACGAACAGCCTGCGAGAGGCGATAGATTCATGTGAGATTATAGTATCCGTTGTTCCCTCTCACGCGGTGAGAAGTGTATTTACACAGATCAAGGGGTACATGCCTGATGTCCCTATCGTAAGCGCTACAAAGGGGATCGAGGTAGAGACCCTTCAGACCGTTTCACAGATCCTGAGTGATATATTTTCCCGCTCCATCCAGCAGAGATTCGCCTCCCTTTCAGGACCAAGCTTTGCCACGGAGGTTGCAAAGGGGCTCCCCACCGCGATAACACTTGCCACAGGTGATGAACCCCTTGCAAAAGAGATGCAGAGACTTTTTGCAAGACCCTATTTCAGGGTCTATACCAATCCTGATGTCATCGGGGTCGAGATTGGCGGGGCATTAAAGAATGTGATTGCGATAGCCACAGGGTGCTCTGACGGTCTCGGTCTCGGTCATAATACACGTGCCGCATTGATTACGAGGGGTCTTGCAGAGATCAAGAGGCTTGGGATAGCTATGGGCGCCCAGGCAGCAACATTCTATGGGCTTTCCGGCATTGGGGATTTGGTGCTGACCTGTACGGGGGAGTTGAGCCGGAACAGGACATTAGGATTTAAATTAGGACAGGGGATGAAACTTAAGGGGGTCTTTGCAGGGCTGTCAGAAAAAGGGGTTGTAGCAGAAGG
The DNA here is from genome assembly GCA_016214375.1 of Nitrospirota bacterium. Taxonomy (GTDB): domain Bacteria; phylum Nitrospirota; class 9FT-COMBO-42-15; order HDB-SIOI813; family HDB-SIOI813; genus JACRHF01. The sequence continues at coordinate 1,598 of JACROQ010000029.1, forward strand.
GGTCAGGACGGCAAAGGCGGCCAGTGAGATGGCTAAGAGATATCAGGTTTCCATGCCGATTACGCAGGAGATATATAACCTCCTGTATGAAGAAAAGGATGTCCATCAGGTGGTGCACGACCTGATGACGAGGGAGATGGGGGAGGAATGAAACCGGAAGAGATAGAAAAGGTACTCAGATCTGTAAAGACGGGAAGACTTACCGTAGAAAAGGCACTTGAACGGCTTAAACACCTCCCCTATGAAAATCTTGAGTTTGCGCGGATAGACCATCACAGACACCTGCGGCAGGGGATGCCGGAGGTCATCTACTGTGAAGGGAAGCGGGTAGAGCAGGTCGTAAAGATTGCTGAAAGGATACTGGATCAGAAGGGGGATATCATTGCCACGAGGGCAGGTCTGGATGTATTTGACGCCTTGAAGATCGTAGATGACAGGGCCGCGTATAATGAACAGGGTGGGGTGATCACGATACTTCACAAAAAAAGGGTGACGACAAAGGGGGGTGTCCTTATTGTCAGCGGAGGCACGTCTGATTTGCCTGTTGCAGAGGAGGCCCACGCGATGCTTGACGCCCTTGGCAGCAGGGTCAACACCCTTTATGACGTGGGTGTTGCCGGTATCCATCGGTTGCTGGTTAATC
>JACROQ010000086.1 GCA_016214375.1 Nitrospirota bacterium
AATAAGTGATATACCTTGAGTTTCTCCCAAAGATTTTTTTTTTTTTTTTCTAAGATCCTCGCCGCTTCTACCTTGTTCCCGTCCGTCTCTTCAAGGACCTTTATCAGATGCTCCCTTTCTATCCTGGTCAGCAATTCTTTGAGAGTCAGATTCTCCTCTTCTTTATCAGAGTAGATCCGGATATTCTTGTCAAAAGAGTGGAAGATATCCTTAGCCCTTATCACATCGCCGTCTGTCATAGCGGCTGTCCTTTCTATAATATTCTCCAACTCCCGGACATTTCCCGGATAGTCATAAGACAGCAGGCACTTTGCGGCCTCATTGGACAGGGTGAGATTTTTCTTCAATTTTTTATTGAACCTCTTTAGAAATTCCTCTGCCAAAAAGGGGATGTCCTCTTTCCTCTCTCTCAGAGGGGGGAGATAGATTGAGATCACCTTCAGACGAAAATAGAGGTCCTCCCTGAACTTCCCGTTGGCGACCAGATCCTCTAAATCTTCTTTGGTAGCGGAGACCAGGCGGACATCTACCTTGATGGTCTCTTCCCCTCCCACCCGTTCAAATTCATGTTCCTGGATGACTCTGAGCAGCTTTGCCTGGACAAAGGGCGGGATATCTCCTATCTCATCAAAAAATATGGTGCCCCTGTCGGCCAGTTCAAATTTCCCGAATTTCTTCCTGATGGCGCCCGTAAAGGCCCCCTTCTCATGACCAAAGAGTTCTGACTCTAACAGCGCCTCGGGCAAGGCAGCACAATTCACCTTGACAAAGGGCCTGTCTCTCCTGCTGCTCATCGTGTGGATCACATTGGCGACAAGCCCCTTACCTGTCCCGCTCTCACCGAGGATGATTACATTGGTGTCTATTTTGCTCACCTTCTCAATCACACTGAAAATTGCCTGCATCTTCTTGCTTCTTCCTATGATATTCTGATACGCGTATCTCTCCTCTGCGTTCTCCTTGAGCAATTCATACTTTGCAAGCAGGGTATTATGCTCAATGATCTTTTTAACCCGGATGACCAGTTCATCTGCGTGGAAAGGTTTTGTGATGTAATCTCTGGCCCCAAGCCTCATCGCCTCAACGGCATCGCCGATGGTGCCATAGGCGGTCATCATAATAAACTCAGCCTGGGATGAGGTCTCCTTGGCCTCCCTGAGCAATTCCATGCCGTTCTTTTTGGGCAGACGGATATCGCAGATCACGATATCAAAATCTTTCTTTTTCATCTGCTCCATTCCGAGCATCCCATCCTCTGCAACAGTCACAGTCCACCCTTTTTTCCTCAGATGATCTGAGACGGTCACCCGCATAATCTCATCATCTTCTACCAGCAAGATCTCAGGCCTGTAAATTTCGTCGTCCATTCTTTATTCTCCCTGCTTAGGGGGCATCACCACTTTAAACGTGGACCCCTTACCCACTTCACTCTTGACCTCTATCTCACCCCCCAGCTTTTTAATGATGCCATAACTTAATGACAGACCAAGCCCGGTCCCTACTCCGACATCCTTCGTAGTGAAAAAGGGATCAAATATCCGTTTCATGTTTTCTCTGGGTATTCCAATGCCGGTGTCGGAGATCTTCACGATCAGGTTTTTATTGCCCTCATGAGTCTCTATGGTAAGGATACCTCCTTGCGGCATGGCGTGAATGGCATTGATTATGATATTCAGAATAACCTGCTGGATATGATTTCCAGGGAGGAGATACTTTTTTTCCTTACAATTGAGATTCAGTTGAAGCCGGATATCCCCTCTCTTTATCTTATGATCTATCAGCCGGATGGTGTCCATGATCAGGTCATCAATCTCACAAGGGGCAAATTCAAACTTGTACTCCTTGGCAAATCCAAGAAGCTGCCTTACAATAGACTCTATCCTGTCTAACCCTTTCTCCAGAAGGACCAGATATCTCTTCCTGAGGGATTCATCTTCCCCCTCCTCTGTTAATGTCCTGACGCAGTTCATCATCCCGGATAAGGGGTTGTTGATCTCATGGGCAACCCCCATGGAGAGCTGGCCAATCGCCGACAGTTTCTCTGTCCTCATCATCTGCTCTTCCAGCCTCTTTCTGTCTGTAATATCAGTAGCTATCCCGAGGACGCCGATGACCACCCCTTCATCTCCTTTCAGCGGGGATGTCCTGACCAGGAGGTCCTTCACCTCCCCCTTTTTATTCCTTATCTTTATCTCACTGGTAGGTTTTATGTCCGCCATCTCCACAACACCCTTATCCACGGCCTCCTCAGTGACTAAAAGGGCATAGAAAGATTGGCCAATCAGCTCCTCCTTCTCATACCCCCACATCTCTACTTTTTGATTCACGTAGGTAAATATTCCATCCCTATTGAGGGTATATATCACATCATTCGCATTTTCAAGAAGATTTTCAAGATACTCCTTCGTCGCGTTAATTTCCTTTGTCCTCCGATAGACGAGATTCTCTAATTGTTCACTATGTTTTTTTAATTCCTCTTCCATATATTTGACAAGGGTAACGTCCCGCATCACCATCATAGACCCTATCATCTCTTCATCCGATTTTATTAAGGTCACATTGATTTCCACGATCTTCGACCCAACGGGTATGGTAATTTGAACAGGTAAGGCCCCCTCCAGTTGGAGCAGATGTTGCACCCTTTCGGGATTCTTGTGACAGGGGAATATGGATTTCCCCTTTATCTCCTGTATCGTGACCCCAAGGATCTTCTCCGCCACAGGGTTTATCATCACCACCCTGTTTTCACTATCTGCAACAACGATCCCTTCGCCGGCAGAAAGGAGGATACGCTCTAATTTATTACTCTCTGTTTTAAGCTGTGTATGGTAAGTCTTCAGCCTGTCCGCCATGGAATTAAATTCTTCTGCCAGGGACTCTATTTCATCCCCAGTATGGATTTCCACTCGGTGGTCCAGATTCCCTTCCCCGATCAGTTCTGACTCCTTTTTTAAGAGGAGGATGGGTTCCACGATCTTCTTTGAGGCATAAAATCCCATAAGCGTCAGTACCCCAATCAGGGAAAATACCAGGAAAGACACCTTGGAGAGGAGGTTAGAGATAGGGGCATAGGTCTCCGCCGGGTATTGCCGTATCAGTACATGCCAGCTATTCCCGGAAAAACTCTTGCTCACGAACTGATTGACTAATCTGACCGGGGCGAAACCCACGATGGAATTTTTTCCGCCATGCCCATCATCCTCTGCAATACCCCAACCCGAGACCCTATTCGTTATCTCTCTGATCAGCTTTTCATTGATACTATGGCTCTTTGGAGGAAAAATCGGGCAGATAATGATTTCGCCCTTACCCGATACAAGGTTTGCATGTCCAGTCCTGTTTATCTTCACATCTTCGATAACATGGAATATCTGATCTGCCTTATAAATGATATTTATAGCACCTGTGATCCTCTTATTCCCTTCTCTCGCCGTGTATACAGGTATGGCTATATCCATCAGGTAATTATCCTTTTCCTTATCATAAGTTATATCGCTGATAAAAGCCCTTTCATCATTATTGTTATGGACTGCCTGCCACCATTTCTGATCACCTTGATAGTAATCATATCCCCTGTCTGTTGCCGCTACCAGAGTGCCCTTTTCATCCGTTACAAGGATAGCGATATATTCAGATACATAATGGGGAAGGCTTTTTAGATAGAGGGCGGATTTATTATTCAAGATATCTTTTATGAAAGGGGCATCTCCTGCGGCATGACTCCATCGCTCTCTTCGTGTCTGGATTCCCTTCCGGATATTTTTTTCTCCCTGGCCCCTGTAATGGAGATTTGAGCTTTCAATAACCTCTGTAATATCAGGCATCAGTGAATGCCTCGAGATAGGACAGATAGATACCAAACACCAAAGGAAATATCCCTATGATCAGGATGGTTACAATGATCTTTTTCCTGAGGCCCTTCTTTTTTGGCCTTTTGGCCTCTTTTTTAGTCATGAGATGTCCATAGCCTCTCGTCATTCCCACGAAAGTGGGAATCCAGACCTCTGCCCGTGTTCAAGTTATCTTATCACAAACTGGGTGATTAACCATAAATTGACGAACTCGTAAAAAATCCTCAGATGTCACGCTGAGCGAAGCGAAGGGTCTGACAACCCATGGTTTTATCAGATTCTTCGCTTCGCTCAGACGCCGTCCTGAACGAAGTGAAGGAATGACAAATAGTGCTTCTGGTGACTTTTTACGATTTCATCAAAAATTGGCAGGATTTTTTTAACCTTCTTTTAATCTTGGAGGAATATAATAGGACTTAGAAAGATAGGATTCATGCCCACCCCCTAATCCCCCTCAGGTTCCGTAGGATCTGAGGGGGGTTACTCCACCATCACCTCATCGGACAGCTCATCGGTGTCATCAGGTGTTATGGGAAAGTGTCTGGCAAGCAATTCACCGGCCTCTTTGATGGCCTGACAAAGGGAATCACAGGCCCTGCCGTCTCTGACCCCCTGGGAGACGGTCTTCGCAAACCGGTTCAACGTCTCTTGATCGACCTTTTCATAGATCCCCCTGTCGGCAAGGACCCAGACCTTGTGTTCTAACAGAGAGAGGAAGAACAGGACCCCGGTATTCTTTCTGGTCTTATACAGCCCTTTTTCGTAGAAGGCCCTCACGGCCCTCTCCCTGACCGTCTCCTCTCTCCTCTTTAACCCGATGAACATCATCCTGGCCTCGGGGATCTTCTTAAAGAAAATCCATGCCGGGAGAAAGAATAAAAAGCTCAGAGGGATATACGCCCATAGGGAGGCGTGGAAAAACAATATTGAGACGATGAGGGACAAGAGGCCTCCGGCAAGTACGCCGCCAATCACCTCTGCCTCGCTGTAGCGGTCACTGCTGTCAACGACCATGACCGCCACCTCCCCGATGGTGCGCAATTCGACAGAGCGGGTGGTCTCTGTTATCCTCGCCATCTCTTCTTCAGTAAAGAACTCCTCTGCCTTCACAGGATATCCCATCACCATTTCCCTGAGGCGCCGCCCCCTCCAAAGCCTCCGCCCCCGCCGCCGAAACCACCAAAACCACCGCTGCCAAAATCCCCCCTGCCTGTCCCATAGAAGCCCCCGCCTGGCCCGCCTGGCCCGCCTGGAAAGACGCCTCCCCTTCGATGAGAACCCGGAGAGCCTCCGGCCGGTGACAGCAGGGGGAAAAGAAACCCGATCCCCATCCCGATAACGGCAAGGATGATGAAGGAGACAAGTCCTAAGGGGAAGATCGTCAGGTGGATCAGTACAGGAAGTCCGATGGCCCCGGCGATACTGCTCAGGATACGTGAGATTGCCCCAAGGGCGATTAAAAAGATCCCCCAGAAGATTAGAAAGGAAAAGAAGGGGGAGATCTCCCTCCGCGAAGAGGGG
>JACROQ010000095.1:0-9284 GCA_016214375.1 Nitrospirota bacterium
TTATCTGTCCCTGATATATGTACCTCCTTAATCTTTATCTTTTTCCCCTCTTTTATAAAGAAGGTCACAGAGGCCTTATCCCAGGATAATTTTTTTACCACGGGTATGATGGTGGCCTCATAATAGCCTTCTTCCTGGTAGAGACCCTTGAGCCGTTCCACATTCTCTTTAACCTGTTTGTCGCTGAGAGGGGTCCCTGTAAGAAGGGTACTCTTCTCTTTCAACCGGTCATTGGTAATCTTGTCATTTCCATCAAAGATAATCTCCTGCAAGACGCCCCTCTCTTTGACAGTAAAAATCAGCCGGACCCCATCATCCAATGGCTCAGACTCTGCCATGATATCCTCGAAATAGTCGGTTGAATAAAGGGCCTTTATATCCTCCCTGATTTTATCAGCAGAGTAGAGGTCCCCCTCTCGTGTTTTGATCTTTGCGAGGATCGTAGGGGTCTCTATGCGTCTGTTCCCCCTGATATCTATGGCCTTGACACTGACTGTATCCTGGGCCCATCCAAAATTATTGAATGCAAGGATCAACAGATAGCAGCAGAATAACGGCAGAAAGATACGTTGCCTGAAAAGAACCATCTTCTGACAGAACCCCTCCTTTACGTGAACTTTTTGATTTAAAACAAAGAATATTACCACTTCCGGGGGTATGGTGTAAAGGGAAAAGATTATCCCGCTATTCTATAACAGGCTTCATTTTCCTGTTGTAAATAGGGACAAAAAGGTTTATATTATTGGATAACCCTTTTAATTCTAATGGAGATTGCGATGGAGATAGGAAAAACAGCGCGGGCGGCAGTGACAAAGAAAAACCAGCAAGGTTTTTTCGAGATCAGGATGGAGAGTATCGGAGGATTAGGCGCCAATGTAGCAGGGAAAATCCTGGCTGAGGCAGGGGTCCTTGGTATGGGCTTGAATGGCTCTAACTTTTCGTCTTATGGATCAGAAAAAAAAGGCGCCCCTGTGAAGGCCCATGTGAGGCTGTGTGAACCTGAGACCCCTATCCGGAATAACAGCCCGATTGAAAACCCCCATATTCTGGCCATATTTCATGAGGCCCTCATAAAGACTGTTCCTGTGATGCAGGGGGTAGGGCCTGAGTCGGTGGTGATCCTCAACACAACGAAGTCTTCTACAGAGGCGAGGGAGATGCTGAAGTTCCATGGAGGGTATTTAGGATGCCTCGATGCCATGGGGATTGCTATGGTAGAGAACAGCAGGGCCAATATACCCATGCTGGGGGCGATCTGCAAGGCGAGTGGGTTTCTGGATCCGGATGCGTTGAGAGGGACCATCAAAAATGTCTTTGGCAGAAAATATCCCCAGAGTGTGCCTGGGAATCTGAAGGCCTTTGACAGAGGCTATCATGAGGTAAAGATAGAACACTTTCCGCCGGATGAAAGATATCCATACCAACCCTTTGTCCGGAATCCCTCCCGGCTTGGCTATCTGAATCAACCTATGGGCGGGATCGTCGTGAGCGCCGGCGCCTCCAAAGAGAAGGACTTGAGTCCTTCCCGCACAGGGTTTATCCCGGTGTTGAACCTTGAGACCTGCACGCACTGCGGTGAATGTGACTATGCCTGCCCTGATTACTGTTTTGTGTGGGCAAAGGGGGTTACAAAGACAGGGAAAGAGGCCATATTCCTGAGAGGGATCGATTATCAATACTGCAAGGGGTGTCTACAGTGTGTCTGGATCTGCAAGCCTAAGGCCCTCTCCATCGGCAAAGAGAGTGACTATGACGTCGAGGGGATCACAGTTCCTCATCCCTTTAAAGAGAAATTGACAAAATAGGAGTGAAGACAGGAGAAGAATATGAATACAAGAGTTAAGGCCGATCTTAAACAAGAGACAGACTTTTTGAGCGGGAATGAGATGGCGGCACTGGCGGCGAGTCAGATCAATTTCCATATCATGGGTTACTATCCCATCACGCCGTCTACAGAGATAGCAGAGAATTTGGATGAGATGAAGGCGGAAGGCAAGCACAACATTGTCCTGATACCCGGAGAAGGGGAGCATGGCGCAGCCGCTATCTGTTATGGCGCTTCTACCACCGGGGCAAGGGTATTTAATGCCACATCAGCCCAGGGTCTTCTATATGCGATGGAGCAGTTTCCTGTGCAGTCAGGGACCCGCTATCCCATGCTGATGGATGTTGTGGCCCGCACTGTGTCAGGTCCGTTGGATATCCGGTGTGACCATAGTGATATTATGATGGCCTTGAACTGCGGATGGATTATCCTGATGGCAAAAGACCCGCAGGCTGCCTATGATATGAATATCATAGGGGTGAAAATCGGGGAGCTTGAGGATGTGAGACTCCCGGTGATGGTAACCTTCGATGGTTTTTTCACCAGTCACCAGAAGCGCAGGGTCCAATATTTCGCTGATAAAAAGGTGGTGCAGGATTATCTCGGATCCCATCCTCCCAAGTATCTCTCTATCGATCCGAGGAATCCGATAACGATCGGCCCCTATATGAATGATCCTGATCTTATTAATAACCGCAAACAACTTTCCATGGCAATGGAGGCGGCGTATCACCGTTTGGGAGAGGTGTTTGAGAGCTATTCCGAGTTGAGCGGCAGGAGATACGGGATACTGGATACCTACCGGATGGAGGATGCGGAGGTTGCACTGGTCATCCTGAACTCGGCCTTTGAGACCTCAAAAGAGGCGGTGGACCGGCTCCGGGAAGAGGAATTTAAGGTCGGCGTCATGATGCCCAATGTCATAAGGCCGTTTCCTGTCAGGGAGATCAGAGAGTGTATGAGAAATATCAAGGCCCTCTGCGTAGCAGACAGGCAGGAGTCCGCCGGTGGATGGGGTGGCAATATCTCCTTAGAGGTTAAGGCTGCCCTCAAAGATGATCCTGAAAATCGCACCCTTATTATAAGCCGTGTATATGGTCTTGGCGGCAAAGAGTTTTATGTCGAAGATGCGATTGACATGCTGAGGGAGGCCCTGGATGTTGCCAGGAAGGGGAAAGTGGGTGTCCTCTTTGAATATGTCGGGGCTACCCCGGGTGATCTCAGTTATGTCCCTGGACCGACACAGGCCCCGTTGACAAAGGAGGATACGACCCGTGGTCTTCTCACACTGACGAAGGATGAAAATACGGGAAAACTTGATGTCAAGGGGGTCAGTGCAAGACCGCTGAACGAGCTGCCCAAGAGGATCTCCCAGGGTCATTCGGCATGCTCCGGATGCGGTATATTCCCAGGTCTTGATACCTTCTTTAAAGGGATTGAGGGGGATGTGGTGGTGCTCTTCCATACCGGTTGCGGGATGGTCGTGACCACAGGATATCCCTATACCTCCCATAATATAACCTATATTCATAACCTGTTTCAGAGTGGCGCCCCTACCTTGGGCGGTGTTGTGGAGGCATTCCGGGAAAGGCAGAGGAGGGGGGAAATCCCTGATAGTGAGGATATCACCTTTGTCATGATCAGCGGAGATGGGGGGATGGATATTGGTATGGGCCATGCGATAGGGACTGCGCTTAGAAATCATAAGATGATCATACTGGAATATGATAACCAGGGGTATATGAACACAGGGGCCCAGCTCTCTTTCTCAACGCCGCTCGGCCATGCCACTTCAACGTCCCATGTCGGGCCGTATCAGAGCGGTCACCAATTGCACCATAAAGATACTGCTCAAATAATGGCCGCATGCAACATCCCCTATGTATTTACAGGGATTGTTACCCAGTACCGGGATTTAATAAAAAAGGCAGTCAAGGCGCAGTACTATGCCAGGAATGAGGGGATGGTCTATGGCAAGATACTGATTACCTGTCCTCTGGAATGGAAAAGCGAAGAGAGGATCGGCCTTGAGATCCTGCAGGCGGCCACAGACAGTTGTTTCTTCCCCCTATATGAAATAGTGCACGGGAAGACGACAATCACCTATCATCCGGAAGAAAAGGGGAAAAAGGTTCCGGTTACAGAATGGCTTAAGTTGATGGGGAAGACGAAACACCTCCTGAAACCCGATTTTAAAGAAGTCGTTGAGAGACTGCAAAAGGAAGTGGATCGAAGATGGGAGAGGCTGAAGGCGATGCATGAACATCCATTACTATAAATTATGTGACCGACCTGTATGTCATTTATCCATTACTCCTCTAAAGAAATAAACTGTAAGATCGTCTATTATGGTCCTGGACTGTGTGGGAAGACAGCAAATATACGATACATCTACAGCAATACCAATCCGGAGAGTAAGGGAAAGCTTGTCTCTATTGCAACAGAGACAGAACACACACTATTCTTTGACTTCCTGCCTATTTTCTTAGGCACCCTAAACGGATTCAAGTTGAAATTCCATCTCTATACTGTCCCAGGACAGATATTCTATGAAGCGAGCAGAAAGCTTATTGTAAAGGGTGTGGACGGTATTGTGTTCGTGGCAGATTCCCAGGTAGAAAGGATGGATGCCAACATCGAGAGTATGGACAACCTGAAGAGGAATCTTTCAGAACAGGGTACGGATATAAGTTATACCCCATTAGCTCTTCAATATAACAAGAGGGACCTGTCCAATATTATGACTGCAGAAGAGATGAACAGGTTACTAAACCCCAGGGGCGTGCCATTATATGAAGCGGTAGCCTTAAAAGGGGATGGTGTATTTGAAACCCTGAAGGATGTGACAAGGCAGGTAATCGCCGAGATCAAGAAGGCCATGTAATTCCCCTTTTCAGTCTTCCCTTACAGATAATCTTCGAACGCGAGATTTGTCGCCCTTGCCGAACAGGAGACTGTATACGGGTATACCTCACCGAAGGATTCACGGTAGGCTTGACATCTGTCAGTGAAATGATAGATTAAAATTATACATAAGAAGATAGATTACCGCCGATAATAGCAAACTGCCGGTAACGGCAGGACGCAGAACTACCGGCCCTCTAAAAAGAGGGCAGCGGGGTCGCCGAAGTGGTCGAGGCTAAAAGCCCATTACCCTTTATCGTGGTAATGGGCTTTTTTTTACCCGTCTCGGCCAGGATGAGGGAAAATGAAGATCCTGGTAATTGCAACCTTGATAGTGTTAAACTTCTTGGTCGTCCAGACAGCCGCAGCATTTGATGTCAAGGCTGGGAATCTGCTTCAGACCGGCACAGCCTTTATAACAAACCTTACTGCCCATGAATATGGTCACGCCTTGGTAGGAAGTTCCGTTGGGGCTGAAGGTATCTCGGTTTCATTCTTTGCAAAAGAAAAGAACAATCTCTTCTTAGGATATACCTCCATGAAAAGGATTAACGAAAAGGCATATCCTACTTTTGCCCTTGGCGGGGAGATTGGCGCCAATGTGAGTTTTGAATATGCCCTCCAGTCGTATAGGAAAAGACCCACAAGCTACAATAAGGCGCTGCTCTTTTTCAGCGGTACAGATTTTTTATGGTATTCCCTTTATACCTTTTATCTCAATGAGGATAATCCTGATGCTGACCCAAATATATTGCGAAAGGAGACAGGAGCCAGTAAAGATATTATCCTGTCGATCGCCGCTGCTCAGTCACTCCTGAACGGTTACAGGGTCATCTCTGGTCAGGATAAGATCATACCGTACTTCACATTTGACAGAACCTCTATAGGGTTCCATGTAAAGGTTCCTTATTGACCTTCTTACAATCCTTTCCAACGTCCTCCTTTAAAAGATCGCTCCAACAACTTGGCCCCTAATATAAATGTAAAAGTATAAAAGTCGCCGAAGGTCAAGGTGTTGCTTTTTTTCTTTCAATATGCTATATGTAAATCACACAATCAAGCTCTACTTGAGTGGGCGGTGGTTTTGCCCACTTTTTTTTTAAACGGACATATTGGGTGTCATGGTGGAAAAGATCAAAGAGATCGTGAGGCCGGTGGTAGATTCTTTTGGCCTTGTGCTGGATGGTATAGAATATATCCCCCATGGGAGGAGATGGGTTCTTCGTATATACATAGACAAAGAGGGAGGGGCTACCTTAGACGACTGTCAGAAGATCAGTGTTCAGGTGGGCAATCTTTTGGATGCAGAGAACATCATCCCCCATCCGTATTTACTGGAGGTTTCTTCGCCGGGACTGGATAGACCGCTCAAGCGGCTTGATGATTATGTAAAATATACCGGGAGATTGATTCGATTGAATACGGCCAGGCCTTACAATAACAAGACAACATTTACAGGCCGCATCCTATCGGTAGATGCGGAACTGATCAAGATAGAGACCCGGAAAAACGGAGTAGTGGATATACCATTTTTGGATATCGCCAAGGCAAGGCTTGAGATAGAGTTTTAACAGGTTGTTGAAAAAGTCTGACACTCTGTCATTCTGAGGAGCCGAAGGCGACGAAGAATCTGATACCGCTATGTTTTCCTTACGAGTCAGATCCTTCGCTCCGCTCAGGATGACATCCAGAAAGGCTTCTTCAACAACCTTTTAGCAGAGGGAGGAATCGTATACAATGAATAGAGAGCTAATCAGTGTCATAGAGCAGATCAGCAGGGAAAAGGGGATTAACAGCGACACCATCATCAGTGCAGTAAAATCTGCGCTGCAGGTCGCTGCAAAAAAGTGTTTTGGTGCATCCGATAATATCCAAGTTGAAATAGACCCCAAGTCCGGAGAAATACAGGTCATATTGATTAAGAAGATCGTCGAGGAGGTTACAAATCCAAAGGAAGAGATATCCTTGGAGGAAGCCAAAAAAATTGACGCTGAGGCGGAGCTGGGTGATGAGATAGGGGCATTGATAGAAGTGGGTGACTTTGGTAGAATAGCGGCACAGACTGCAAAGCAGGTGATATTCCAAAAGGTACGCGAAGCAGAGTGGGACACTATCTATAAAGACTTTAGAAACCGCCAGGGCGATATTGTCCACGGGGTTATATTGGGGCAGGAGAACAGAAATTACATCGTTGACCTTGGAAAGACGGAAGCTTTGCTCCCCCACAAAGAGCAGATCCCCAGGGAGACATTCAGGCGGGGAGACCGGATAAGGGGCTATTTATGCGAGGTAAAACCATCTGCCAAGGGGCCTCAGCTCATTCTATCAAGAAGCCATCCGGAGTTTGTCGGCAAGTTGTTTGCCATTGAGGTGCCGGAAATATATGAAAAGATCGTAGCGATCAAGAGTGTGGTGCGGGAACCCGGAGACAGGACAAAGATAGCGGTATATTCAAAAGATCCCTCTGTAGACCCCGTTGGCGCCTGTGTGGGAATGAAAGGTTCCCGGGTGCAGGCGGTAGTGCGTGAGCTCAGGGGGGAGAAGATCGATATTATCCCGTGGTCTGAGGACCCCCGGGTATTTATTGCAGAGGCATTGAGTCCTGCGGTGGTTGAAAGGGTAGGCATTGATGAGGAGGAGAAGTCAGCGCTCGTGGTGGTATCTGAACAGCAACTCTCTCTGGCAATCGGGAAGAAGGGACAGAACGTGAGGCTGGCCGCTAAATTAACAAACTGGAAGATAGATATTATCAACGAGACCGAGTATGAAAAAAAGCGCGCCAAAGAAAAGGAAAGTGCAATTGATCAGTCTATGGCCAGGGAGATCTCAAGCGGGACGAATATAGAGGGGAATACAGAGGGGCAAGGGGGTTAACCTTGCAGACGGAGTGAATGGTTTAAATAGCCTTCAGGGAGTGAGTCACTATGGGCGGTAAAAGGGTTTTTGAATTAGCAAAAGAGTTTGAGATTAGCAGCAAAGAGCTGATTGAGGAACTCAAAAAACTGGGTATAGAAGTATCCAATCACATGGCAGTGATGGATGAAAAGGCCATGGGTCGGCTGAAAGGGAGATTCAATAAACAGGGGGAGAAGATAAGCGAGGCTTTTAAGGGGGTAAAGAGTTCGGCGAAGACGATTTTAATAAAAAAGAAGCCGAAGATAGAGACCGGCGAAGAGATAAAGCCCGCTGTTCCGGTAACTCCGGAGTCTGCAGAGACTATTGTACCCCCAGGGGTAATTCCAAAGGCAGAGGAAATAACCAGGGGAAAAATCGCCGGGGAGACCCAGCCCGGCGCAGAGGAGAAGGCAGAGAAGATAGAGAAGAGAGAGTATCTCGTGGAGGTACCGGCACCCCTTGTCACGGGACAAGAGACGGTCCCTGCGGCAGGTTCCCCCCGGGTCAGCAAAGAGGTTGTAAAAAAGGCATCGCCAATTGTTGAAGAAAAAAAGGGGGCAAAGGAGCAAAAGAAAAAAGGCATCAAGGTTATAATCACTGAGCCTGAAGAAGATCTCCTGATCTCCCAGCGGTGGAAGAGCTTTAAGGCCATACCCAAGAAGGAAAAGAGGGCCAGGCCCGGCGCCCGGTTTAAACTGACCAGGACTGACCAGTCTCTTGAGATAACAAAACCAAGGAAAAAGATGATCAAACTTTATGAAGGGACAACGGTAAAGGAATTTGCCGATCTGATAGGGCAAAAATCGAATGAGGTGATTGCAAAACTGATAGGGATGGGGATGATGGTCACCATAAACCAGCCTGTTGATATCGACGCTGCACTTCTTGTCGCAGACTCCTATGGGTTAAAGGTAGAGATGGCAACAGAGAAGAAGTTGGAGGAGTATATTGAAGAGCCGGAGGATGCCCCGGAATTGCTGAAGCCACGTGCGCCCGTTGTTACGGTGATGGGGCATGTCGATCATGGCAAGACATCCCTCCTCGATGCCATCAGAAAGACAAAGGTTACTGAGGGCGAGGCCGGCGGGATTACTCAGCATATCGGCGCATATGTCGTGGATGCGGACGGCAAAAGGGTGGTGTTCCTGGATACCCCTGGCCATGAGGCATTTACTGCGATGAGGGCAAGGGGTGCAAAAATCACAGATATCGTCGTCCTCGTCGTAGCCGCTGATGATGGTGTCATGCCGCAGACGATTGAGGCCATTAACCATGCCAAGGCGGCTAATGTCCCCATCATCGTCGCAATCAATAAGATTGATAAGCCAGGCGCCAACCCGGAACGGATACGGCAGGAGCTGACAAAGTATGGTTTAGTGCCGGAGGAATGGGGCGGGGAGAATATATTCGCTGAGGTATCAGCAAAGCAGAGGATCGGCTTAGACCACCTGATTGAGATGATTCTGCTTCAGGCCGAGGTCCTTGAGCTCAAGGCAAATCCGGACAAGAATACCCGCGGGGTCATCCTTGAGGCAAAACTCGACAAGGGGAGAGGCCCGGTCGCAACAGTTTTAGTGCAGGGTGGGACCTTGAAGCAGGGGGCGCCTTTTGTCTGCGGCACCTACTGGGGACGGGTGAGGATGCTGCTGAGCGATACAGG
>JACROQ010000095.1:9312-20364 GCA_016214375.1 Nitrospirota bacterium
CCAATACAGGAGGCCCCGCCGGCAACCCCTGTAGAGGTGCTGGGTTTTTCCGGTGTGCCCCAGGCAGGTGATATCTTTGCCGTTGCGGATGATGAGCATATCGCCAAGTCTATCGCGGCCTCAAGATTACAGAAACAGAGGATCGCGGGTCTTGAAAAGGCAAGGAAGGTTACCCTCGATGAGCTTTACAGTCAGATCAAAGACGGGGTGATG
Source organism: Nitrospirota bacterium (assembly GCA_016214375.1). GTDB lineage: Bacteria > Nitrospirota > 9FT-COMBO-42-15 > HDB-SIOI813 > HDB-SIOI813 > JACRHF01. Next base: position 9,526 of record JACROQ010000095.1, read on the forward strand.
CGGGAGCTGAATATCATCATAAAGGCCGATGTTCAGGGTTCTGCTGAGGCTGTGAGCGAGGCCCTGGAGAGGCTGGGCACAGAGGCCGTAAAAGTACGGATTATCCATGGAGGTGTGGGCGCGATTACAGAGACCGATGTGATGCTTGCCTCAGCCTCAAACGCGATAATCATCGGTTTCAATTTAAGGCCTGAACCCAAGGCCGTAGCGCTCGCTGAGAAGGAGAGCGTCGATATTCGCCTTTATAACATCATCTATGATGCCGTGGCCGATATCAAGGCGGCAATGGAGGGGCTGCTTGAGCCAACCCTCAAAGAACAGATCCTGGGGAGGGCGGAGGTAAGGCAGGTCTTTGGTGTGTCCAAGATTGGGACAATTGCCGGTTCTTATGTGCTCGATGGGACTATCACCCGTTCCAGTACAGGGGTGCGGCTTATCCGTGATCATGTTGAAATATACAAGGGAAAGATCGGATCGCTGCGCAGATTCAAGGATGATGTCCGGGAGGTACAGGCCGGGTATGAATGCGGTATCGGCATAGAGAACTTTAATGACATCAAGGTTGGAGATATCATAGAGTCATTTGTTATCGAGAAAATCGCCGCAAAATTATAGTGAATGGTTCACCATTCACCCCTATACTTTATGATTGTAGGTATCTGTACTGTAGAGCTGCATATCCCTGACAGTGGTTCTTTGAAGGGGAAAAGACAGGTAATTAAGAGTATCAAAGACAGGATCCGGCAGAATTACAACGTATCGGTCGCTGAGATCGATGGTCTTGACCTGTGGCAGAAGGCAGTCCTTGGAATAGCCTGCGTGGGGAATGAAAAAAGATACATCAATGGTGTTCTGGATAAGATCGTCGGTTTTCTGCAGGATAATCATTTCGTTGAATTATTGAAGTATCATATTGAGTTTCTGTAATAAGACATGCAACACAGGCGTATTGAGAGAATCGGCAACCAGATCAGGAGTGAGATCTCTGATATTATTGCAAGACGGTTGAACGATCCACGGATTAACCGCGGTCGAGGTGAGTGAGGACCTGCGGCATGCGAAGGTCTTTGTCAGTATCTATGGGGATGAGAAAGTAAAAATTCAGACCATGAAGGGCCTGAAAAGCGCCGCTGGTCTTATCAGGGGAGAGATCGGTCACAGGGTCCGGATAAAATTCACACCGGAGATAACCTTTATCATGGATACCTCTATGGAAAAGGCCGAGCATGTCATCAGTATTCTGGAAGGACTCGATAAGGGGGAAAAATGAGCATTGAGGCTATTCTATCTGAAATCAAAAAGAAGGAGAGTTTCCTGATAACGACCCATATGAATCCGGAGGGGGATGCTATCGGATCAGCCCTTGCATTGGCCATTGCCCTTTCCTCTATCGGGAAAAGGGTATCGGTCTATACGATGGATCCTATCCCGAAGATATTGAGATTTCTTCCCTATAGCGCGATCGTCAGGCAGGTCAAGGGCGTGGATGAATGGTTTGATGCCGTGATCACCGTAGACTGCGGCGATCTTGAGCGAGTCGGATTTCTGATCAAGGATAAGATCCCGGCAGATATCCTGATCAATATAGACCACCATATTACCAATCCGGGTTTCGGGACCCTTAATTTTGTTGCAGAGGCGGTAGCCGCTGCCGAGCTTGTGTATCAGATCATCAGGAAATTAGGGATACCGGTGACGACGGAGATCGCTACTTGTGTCTATACGGCCATCATGACCGAGACAGGGTCTTTCAGATATTCCAATACCACCCACCATGCATTCAGGGTCGCCGAAGAGATGGTGAGCTTTGGCGCCAACCCATGGGTCATCGCTGAGCATGTCTATAACAGGAACAGTATGGGGAGGATAAAACTCCTGGGGCAGATACTGGCTAATCTTGGGATCAGTGATAATGGAAAGATTTCATGGATTATTGTCAGGGAACAGATGTATAAAGATACCGGCACGGCCAAGGAAGATGTGGAAGATATCATCAATTTCCCCCGTTCTATTGAAGGTGTAGAGGTCGCTGTCCTTTTCCGGGAGTCCGGCCATGACTGGAAGATAAGCCTTCGCTCCAACGGAAAGATAGATGTATCGACTCTGGCTTCAGAATTTGGCGGCGGCGGCCATAGCATGGCTGCGGGCTGTATGATCAAGGACAAGTCCCTTGAGGAAGTGATGCGGCAGGTTATTACCAGGGTTGAGGAGGCGTTGCCTCAGTAGGTTGTCTTTATGGATGGGCTCCTGATTATCAATAAACCAAAAGGCTGGACCTCACACGATGTCGTCGCCAAATTACGTAAGATCCTCTCGATCCAAAAGATAGGTCACACAGGGACCTTAGACCCCGAGGCCACAGGGGTCCTCTGCGTCTGCATAGGGAAGGCGACAAGGCTTATCCAGTATACCCTTGAATCTGAAAAGGAATACAGGGTTACTATGAGGCTGGGAATAGCAACAGACACCTTAGACGCCACAGGAAAGGTCATAAAGGAGACGAAGGATTTTTCGGTTACAAGAGAAGTGATAGAAGAAACGTTTACAAAGTTTACCGGCAGGATCAGTCAGATCCCTCCGATGTATTCCGCAGTAAAGGTTGGGGGCACACCGCTTTACCGGCTTGCGAGACAGGGGAAAGAGATACCGAGGGCCCCCCGTGAGGTGTCTATAAGAGAAATAAGACTTTGGGAATATTCAGGGGATTTAGTCAAGTTTGATGTCATATGTTCCAAGGGGACCTATGTCAGGACCCTCTGCTCTGATATTGGAGACTATCTTGGCGTGGGCGCCCATATGTACAGCCTTGAAAGGCTCAGGTCAGGAGCGTTTATGATTGAGAATGCCCTAAGTATAGAAGATGTGGAGGGGCTTAACCAGTCGGGTATGTTGACAACAAAGGTTATCGGCATGGATCAGATGGTGGCATGGATGCCCTCCATCAGGGTCAAGGGTTTGTGGGAGGAAGGGGTCAGACATGGAAGGGGGCTTACGGCTGAGTCCATCAGCGGGATCGAGGGTAACTTTCACAGGGGAGACAAGGTGCGGATAGCCGGCAGCGAGGGGGAGGTACTCTCGATCGGGACAGCCCTTTGCGACAGCCGGGAGGCATTACATGGAAATAAAGAAAAGGTTTTTAAAATTGAAAAAGTTTTGGTATAATGGTTCAAACTTTTAAAAAGAGGAGAAAGGAAGATGAGTATCGAGAAACAACAAAAACAGAACATTATCAGGGAATACTCCAGGCATTCGTCTGATACCGGATCCCCGGAGGTCCAGATTGCCATCTTGAGCGGCAGGATAGCCTATCTGGCAGAGCACTTTAAGGCCCACATGAAAGATCATCATTCAAGAATGGGACTTTTAAAGATGGTCAATCAGCGCAGAAAGCTCTTGCAATATTTGAAGAGGATAGACGTTGGAAGATATAGTAATGTGATTGCAAGGCTCGGGCTGAGAAAGTAAGAACGGTCTTTGCTCTCCTTTCATTTAATCTTGCAATTAATCTTGCAATTTTTTTCACTGCAAACACGAGGGAACTATTATGATACATAGAGTAGAGACAGAAATAGGCGGTAAAAAACTATCCCTGGAAACAGGATGGATGGCAAAACAGGCGGGCGGGGCTGTGGTGGCAAAATACGGTGACACCGTAGTTCTTTCAACCGCGGTTGCCTCTAAGAAAATCAGGGAGGGGGTAGATTTTCTCCCCCTGACAGTCGATTATCAGGAAAAGGCCTATGCCGTAGGCAAAATACCCGGCAGTTTTTTCAGGAGAGAGGGAAGGCCGACAGAGAAGGAGACGCTGACCAGCAGGCTCATCGACAGACCCTTAAGGCCGCTGTTTCCGGACGGCTATTATAATGACACGCAGATCATCTCCTCTGTCCTGTCCGCTGATTACGGTTATTCCTCAGACCTCTTGAGCATCACCGCCTCATCGGCAGCCCTCTATATCTCCCAGATCCCTTTTGAGAATCCGGTAGGTGCGGTCAGGGTAGGATACATTGACGGTCAGTTTGTCGTCAATCCCGGATTTCAGGAACTTGAGAACAGCCAGTTAAACCTTGTGGTTGCAGGGACCCGTGATGCTGTCATGATGGTGGAGGGCGCTGCAAAGATGGTGCCTGAGGATATTGTCCTGGAGGGGATCGGCATTGCCCACAGAGAGATACAGAAACTGATTAACATGCAGAACGAATTAAGGAGCCTGGCAGGGCGCGAGAAGGTGACATTGTCGGTACAGGCCGTGAGTCCGGACCTTTCTGCCGGTGTGGAGAAGTTGTGTCTTAGCCGGGTACTGGAGGCCCTGGTCATCCCGAACAAGACGGAACGTCAGATCACTATGGATATCATCCTTGATGAGGTACTCAGAGAGCTGAATCCCCAGGGTGAAGAGGGGGAGAAGAGCAGAGACATCCGGCTGACATTTCATGAGATTGAAAAGAGAGAAATGCGCAGGATGATATTGGCCAGGGGGACGAGGGCAGATGGAAGGAAATCAGCCGACATCAGGCCAATCACGTGTGAGGTTGGGATCCTCCCGAGGACCCACGGATCTGCCCTTTTTACCAGAGGTGAAACGCAGAGCCTTGCCGTGGTTACCCTGGGGACTGCAGATGATGAGCAGTTTGTGGAGGCCCTCGAGGGGGAGTCCACCAAGACCTTTATGCTCCATTATAACTTTCCCCCATTCAGCGTCGGTGAGGCAAGGCCGATGCGCGGCCCGGGCAGGAGGGAGATTGGTCATGGGGCCCTTGCTGAACGGGCGATCAAGCCCACGATCCCGGGTCAGGAGGAGTTTCCCTACACCCTCAGGATCGTGTCCGACATCCTGGAATCCAACGGCTCCTCTTCGATGGCCACGGTATGCGGGGCCACGCTGTCCCTGATGGATGCCGGTGTCCCGATAAAGGCGCCTGTGGCCGGTATTGCCATGGGGCTGATCAAGGAGGGAAATGACATCGTCATTCTCTCCGATATCCTGGGTGTTGAGGACCACCTCGGTGATATGGACTTTAAGGTGACAGGGACTGCCGACGGGATCACGGCGATACAGATGGACATCAAGATCGCCGGCATTACGACGGAGATCATGCGTCAGGCGCTGGAGCAGGCCAGGACAGGCCGGCTCTATATCCTCGACCGGATGCTTGAGGCCATTGCTGCTCCAAGGGCAAACCTTTCCGAACATGCCCCCCGGATCTTCACCATGAAGATTAAACCGACCAGGGTAGGGGAGGTCATCGGACCAGGCGGCAAGATGATCAAGAGCATCATCGAGAAGACCGGCGTCAAGATCGACATCAATGATTCCGGCCTGATTTCCATTGCCTCACAGGATGAAGAGTCTGCCAATAAGGCGATGGAGATGATCGGCAGGATCTTAGAAGAGGTAGAGGTAGGGAAGATCTATTTAGGGAAGGTCAGAAAGGTGGTTGAGTTTGGGGCCTTTGTAGAGATACTCCCCAACACCGATGGCCTTGTCCATATCTCTCAGCTTGCGGATTTCCGGGTGAAAGAGGTATCGGACGTGCTCAAAGAAGGAGACGAAGTCTTTGTCAAGGTCATAGAGGTAGATAAACAGGGGAAGATACGCCTCAGCAGGAAGGATGCCCTGAAGGAGAAGGGGATCAGCGACACTGCAAAGCCATAGCTGACGTGAAAGACATTTCCTTTAAAAAGGTCCATCTCGATAATGGTATCCGGGTCGTTGCAGAGCGTATACCCTCTGTAAAGTCCGTATCCCTCGGCATCTGGGTAGGCGTCGGTTCGAGAGACGAGTCAGAGAAGGAAGGCGGCATCTCTCATTTCATTGAGCACATGTTCTTTAAAGGCACCCGCCGCCGGAGTGCGCATGACATTGCTCTGGAGATAGACTCCATCGGCGGTGAGCTCAATGCCTTTACTACCCGTGAGACAACGACCTTTTATGTAAAGATCCTCGATGAACACCTCTCTAAGGGGATTGATATCATCTCTGATATATTCCTGCACTCCTCCCTCGTCAAAAAGGAGATCGAAAAGGAAAAACAGGTCATCCTTGAAGAGATCAAGATGGTGGAGGATGACCCTGAAGACTATATCCATGACATGCACTCCTTTATGGTGTGGGATAAGAACCCCTTAGCCCGGCCTATCCTTGGGAATACGGATACAGTACGGAATATGAAACGGGAGTCCCTGCTCAGGTATATTGAACGCCATTATCATCCGGACAATATCGTGATATCCGCAGCCGGTAATTTTGACTTTCCAGTGCTGACAGGCCAGTTAAATAAAAATCTCGGGAAGTTCAGCCGTGATAAGTTTATCAATGAACGGACCATGCCCACCCTTAAGGGGGGGATATGGACCAGGAAAAAGGGGATTGAACAAATACATTTCTGTCTGGGGACGATGGGTCTGCCCCAGAGGCATGAAAACAGGTATGCCCTCTACGCCCTCAATGCGATTATGGGAAGCAGCATGAGCTCCCGTCTTTTCCAGGAGGTCAGGGAGAAGCGAGGACTTGTCTATACGATCTACTCCTATATCTCTTCATTTACAGATGTCGGCCTTTTGAATATCTATGCGGGCACGAGCAAGGAGGCTCTTCCCAAGGTCCTGGAATTGGTGATCAGAGAGATACGAAAGATCAAGAGGGATGGGATCTCGAGGAGGGAGATGAGCCGGGTCAAGAACCAGATGAAGGGGAGTCTGATGCTGGGGCTTGAGAGTATCAGTAACCGCATGAGCCGCCTCGCCAGGGACGAGATGTACCTCAGCCGGTATTTCTCCCCGGAAGAGATCATTGATGAGATAGAAAAGATCACCCCGTCTCAGATCCGGGACCTGACCGAGGGTCTGTTTAAGACGCCGTATCTCTCCCTTGCCGTCCTCGGTCCTGTGAACAAGGAGATGATCCCGGAAAAACTCATGCGGGTCTGAAGAAGACCTGCATTTGCGACCCGAAAGGTCTTGACTATCTGTTCCTACCTATAGTAGTCTTTATTGTTTATGGAAAATCAAAAATTATACCCCGCAGGGCTGTTTCTAATCTGTATGTCTTTATGTCTCCTCTCGGCGCCTGTGCCGTCCTTTGCAGCCGATGGCGCTCAACCAACGCTACAGCAGCTCAATATCCCGCTGGCGCCGGATCAAACAGGGGCGCCATCCCCTCCGTCTATAGGGGTCCCTTTCGACATCCAGAAGGGGAGGAATCTATTCCCGGGGGGAGGAAAAGAGGGTTTCTCAGAACCCCTGCCTTCTGAGAAACTCCCCACAGAGAAGACCCCTGCCGTTGTCAAGCCGGAAGAGATCTCTGATTTCGAGAGGTATCTCTCTGAGAGGCTGGATATAAACGTAAGGCAATTGGCCATCCTGAAACTTCAGCCCGGCATCAAGTTTTCCTATATGCCGGCCCTCCCGCTCCCCCCGGGGCATGCCATGTTCTACATCCCGGATGAGTTAGGCGGCGGTTTTGTTACCGGGACTGAGGAGGCATTATCGAATGGCTTTAAGACTGCGGATATCAAGAGTCCTCTCTATGTATCTATGGAGATCAGACAGTTTGGCTATAACCTATTTGAGCAGCCTTCGTCGAGTTTCGCCCCTGTGGAGGCAATCCCTGTGGGACCGGACTATATCTTAGGGCGGGGGTCCTCTATATTGCCGGTCTCACCTTTCAGGGGGCAAAAGGTTTTATCGAGAAGGAGTACAGCAGATATTATACAGACATGAAAATCAATATCAGCATGGGGAGCCTGAAGAGTATCCGGGTCTTCGTCGTAGGGAATGTCCACCGGCCCGGGAGTTATACGATATCCTCCTTTTCCACCATTATCAATGCGCTCTTTGCTGCCGGAGGTCCGGGCAAGGTGGGTTCGATGAGGGATATCCAGCTGAAGCGAAATGGTCAGGCAGTGGTATCCCTGGATCTCTATGACTTCATCCTGAAAGGGGATAAGACAAAGGACGTAAGGCTTTTACCCGAGGATGTCATATTTATCCCCCCTGTAGGTCCCCTTGTCGGGGTCGCAGGAAATGTGAAGGTGCCGGCCATCTATGAGTTAAAGGGAGAGACAAGGCTGAGCGACCTCATCGGGATGGCCGGCGGAACAAACAGTATCTCCTTTAAGAATCGGATTCAGACACAGCGAGTGGAGGGCGGCAGGGAACAGACCCTTCGCGAGATGAACCTATCCGAGATCGAGAAGGGGAAGGGAAATGATATCGTCTTAAAGGATGGCGATGTGCTGAAGATATTCCCCATCTCCCAGACCGTAGAGAGGGTTGTCCATGTGACAGGGGCGGTAAAGTCACCGGGGACTTATGGTTATCGGACGGGGATGACCCTGAAGGATCTGTTGATCTATTCCGGGGAGCTCCTCCGGTATGCCAATAGCGAAGAGGCTGAATTGACACGGGTCTCCATCTCTATAGAAGGGCCAAAGACAGAAAGAATCATTGTGAAACTGAAAGAGGCACTTGAAGGAGATTCACGATACAATATCCCGCTGAAGGAAGACGACTATCTCTTTGTCAGGACGGTCCCGGAATGGGAACTCTACCGTACCGTGAGCATCTCCGGTGAGGTCAGATATCCGGGTATGTACACGATCCAGAAGCGGGAGACCCTGTCCTCTCTGATCGAAAGGGCAGGGGGATATACGGACAAGGCATATCTTAAAGGGGTCACCTTTACCAGAGAATCCGTAAAAGAGCTTCAACAAAGGCAACTGGATGAGTCTATCGATCGGCTGGAGCAGGAGATCATATCACAATCTGCGCGGACCATTGAGATGGCACTGACACCGGAGGAGGCCCAGCAGCAGAAGGTGGTCGCAGAGCAGAGGAGGGGTTTAATTACAAAGATGAGGGCGGCCAAGGCAAAAGGGAATGTGAGCATCAAGCTGGTTACATCTGGACCCCGGGGATACCATTGTCATCCCGGAGAAGATTGAACGGGTGGTATGGCTGAGAGAGATCAAGGACTTGACGCAGATATTATACCAGATTGCGGTAACCGCAGGGGTCCTGATAGTTGCTTTTCCATAAACTGAGAATAACTCCCTTTACAAGGATATGTTCGCTTATCCTTTCCTTTGTTCTCTATTTTTTATTGCCTGCCCTGCTTTATGCCGGGACGTCTCCAAACATCCCTCTGGATAGCTGGGTTTATGAATACTTAGAGAGTCTTGAGGCACGCGGCTTTACGAAGAGCGGCCTTCTGTCCACAAGGCCCTTCAGCAGGTTAGAGGGGGCCAGGCTGACAGGCGAGGCATTGAACATCTGGAATAGTCTGCCTGTGGACAGACAGGAGGGGATGAGGTCCATCTCCCTGATGTTAAAGAGATTAGAGAAGGAGTTTCAGGGGGACCGGGTCACTTCCGGTTACTTTAAACCTATAGACACAGTCTACATTAAGTATCTGTATAACAATAACATCCCTGACCACCTGAATACAAACCATAATGGAGATATTCTTGATGAGGGCCATAACGTGAGGATAGGTCTCTCGTCAGGGTTAAAATTATGGGACAGTCTGTCCTTCTATATTACCCCTGAGTTCCGGGGGGGAGAGGATAATTCGGAATGGGATGTGATACAGGGTTATGGTATCCTGAGCCTCTACAATGTAGAGGCGGAGATCGGCAGGGAACCGATGTGGTGGGGGTCCGGTGTTCATGGGGGACTTCTCCTCACCAATAATGCAACCCCCTTTGATATGATAAGGCTGACCTCGCAGAGTCCCTTTCTCCTCCCCTGGTTTCTCAGCAGACTGGGCCCGCTGAAACCCACCCTGTTTGTGACAGAACTTGAGAAGGAGAGAGACTTTCCCCATACGAAGTTGATGGGGATGCGCCTGGATTTCAGGCCGCTGCCCTCGTTCAGGTTCGCCCTTTCCAGGACCATCATGTTCGGAGGGGAGGGGAGAAAGAGACTCTCTGCCGGGGACTGGATAAAGGTTTTAATTGCAAACGATAAGTCAGAGCATCCCACATCAGGGTCAGAGATCGACAACAATAACATCATGTCTGTAGATTTCTCATGGTTAGTCACAGGTCTTAACAGGTCCTTGCCATTAAATGGGGCCAGGCTCTACGGAGAGATCGGGGCCGAGGATTCCTCAGGGAATGGATGGCCCAAGGAGAAGGCCTTTCTTGCAGGGATATGGGTTGAAGACCCCTTCCTTCTGAGAGGCACCAACCTCCGGCTCGAATGGGCAACGACCGCAAAGAATACGAAACACCAGGCATGGTACAGCCATGGTGTGTACACAAGCGGTTATACCTATAAGGGGAATATTATCGGACACCATATGGGGGCGGATGCGGATGACCTCTTTGCAAGAGTGGAACATCTTACAGGGGGTGGGATCAGGATTGGGGTTGAGACCGATGTCGAGAAAAAAGGGGTCCATGCGGCATCCACCAGCAACAGGACATGGCTGGCCCTGGATCTCTCTTATCCACTATACGAGACCCTCAATATCATGCTGGGTTACGGCCTTGAGAATGGCGATTCCTCATCCTCCACCATCTGGACAAGGATGGGCTGGGACCTTTAGATTAGAAAACTTTGGCTGGGGGACAAGGATTCGAACCTTGATAGACAGATCCAGAGCCTGTCGTCCTGCCGTTAGACGATCCCCCACCCATATTGACAGAAGAGACTTTACAGCAAAACAGCCCTTCTTGTCAAGGAAGGGGTGGGACCCTAAATCAGAGATAGAAACACTGTAAAAATAGAAAAGCCCTCTTGGAATCAAGGGGTTCGGTGAGTATAATACTCACCTGATAGGTGAAACCCAATGAACCCAGAGGAGGGCATAGCAGATGATACGCCAAACGGTGT
>JACROQ010000087.1 GCA_016214375.1 Nitrospirota bacterium
CAGATCCTTTCCAAATGGAGAGGCATTCAGGATCTCAAACCCCTCACCATAAGCGGCCATCATCCCATATTCAATCCCGTTGTGGACCATCTTCACGAAGTGCCCCGCTCCGGTCTTCCCGCAGTAGAGATATCCATCCTCTGGTGCGAGGGTCTTGAAAATGGGTTCAAGATATTCGTAGATCTCTTTCTCTCCACCGATCATCAGGCAGTACCCGATCTTAAGCCCCCATATCCCTCCACTGACACCTGCATCCATATAATGGACCCCTGAGGATTTCAACTCCTCCTCATGGCGGATGTCATCCTTGTAAAAACTATTTCCACCATCGACAATGATATCCCCTTTCGTCAGAAGAGGTTGAAGCCTGCCAACATGCTCGTCCACGGGTTTTCCTGCGGGGATCATTAGCCAGAGAATGCGGGGCGGCGTTAACGTCTTCACCAGTTCTTCGAGCGAATAGGCCCCCCTGGCGCCCTCCTTGACGATTTCATCGACACGATCAGGGGTCCTGTTGTAGGCAACGACCTCATGTCCCCCTTTGAGCAGCCGTCTCACCATATTCATCCCCATCCGTCCGAGACCAATCAATCCGATCTGCATAACTCTACCCCTCACTTTTAATTTGTTTCATATGATCTCTTACCTTTTTAATTATAGTATTGCTTGAAATCTAAATCTACTTATAATCAAGCAGATATTCAAGTCTCACTCCGCGCAGCAGGAAAGCCTTTTTACATCCTTATAAAAACTCTGGGCACAGAGTTTCACCATCTCTGATAAGGTGGGATAGACATCGATCTTATCGATCACATCCTTTACGGTCATCCCATTTCTGATGATCAAGACCCCCTGGTGGATAATCTCCGCTGCCTCAGGGGCAAGGATGTGGACACCGATCACCCTTTCTGTTTTTTCTTCTGCAACAATCTTGATCAGTCCCTTTGCATCTCTGATAGCCCTCGCCTTGGGGACATGACGCATCTCAAGCGTTCTGGATATCACTTTTACCCCTTTCTCTCCCGCCTCCCTTTCTGTCATCCCGACACTCGCCACATTGGGGTGAGTGAAAATGGAGCGGGGAATCATTGTATAAGCCACCTTTCTTGATTGACTCCCTTTGAGGGCATTCTCGGCAGCGATGGCGCCTTCCATGGCAGCAACAGTCACCAGTGGCATCCTCCCAACTACGTCCCCTGCAGCGTAGATCTTCGGGTTGCTGGTCTTCATCGTTTCATCTGTCTTTACAAATCCCTTTTCATCCACATCAACGCCTGCGGACTTGAGATTCAGGGTTTGGGTATTCGGGCTTATTCCTGTAGCCATAAGGAGGGTCTCCCCCTTAAACTCTCTGACCTCTCCACCTATCTCTACTTTCACCGCCTTTTGTCCGTCTGAAGGATATATCTCAAGGACTTTTACCCCTGTATGAACTTCTATCCCTTCTTCCTCAAGATATCCCTTCAATGCCTGTGATATCTCTTCTTCCTCCTCCGGTATAATATGAGGGCTTCGCTGGAGTATGGTGACCTTTGTCCCGAAGTGGGCGTATATCTGGGCCATCCCCAAGCCTGACCTGATTGGCTGATATAAAGGATGCGCTCCCCTCGTAATAATGGATCTTTTTATTTTCTCTTAATATATTCAGATACTTCTCTTCACGAAGTTCTCTTACCAGATCATCCTTCTGTTCGATGACCCTGGAAAAATCCACACTCCCTGCAGGGATATCGATCCCTTTAAAGGGCTGGTGATGGGAATAATAGAATACCTCCGATGCCTTCAGCAGGTTTTTTGAGGGGATGCATCCCCTGTTTAAACAGGTTCCTCCAATCACCCATTCCTCGCATACAGCCACCTCCGCACCGAGATCGGTTGCCTTGAGAGCAGCCGCAAAGGCGGCAGAGCCGCCACCGAATATGACCAGATCATATTGTATCATCCAATCTCCTCCTCTTTATTCCTCCTGCTCACTTCTGCAGGTTTATAGGTCTATATTGAAATCCCTTATAACGGACCGTCTGGATGTTGACACCCGCCAGTCTGGCCAGTTTTCCTATGGTAAATCTATCCATGTTTTTAATATAAACCATGTACTATAGTATAGAGTCAAGCAGAGGAAAAGTTAATATAACATCTCCGGAATTGATTATACAGGTAACTTTAAGGTATATTAATACTAATTAACATTCGTCTACCGATTAATGACTTTGATTATTTAACTTTTCCATCGGTCGCTCTATGATATTCCTCCTGGACGTCATAAGATCGGATGAGTAGGAAGCCCTTATGCGAGAAATCACTTCCGCCAAGTACTGGTATCTAAAACAGATTAAATTGTTCTCTGATCTTTCAGATGAAGATATGAAGACTATGGAGGCTATGACCAGAATGGAATTTGTCCGCAAGCGGCAGATTGTATATATTCCTGGAGATCCCGGTAACTCTGTTTATATTCTTAAAAAGGGAAGGATTAAGATATCGAGACTGATGGAAGATGGCCGTGAGCTTACACTTGCCATCTTAGAGCCTGGAGAAATTTTCGGTGAGATAGATGCATTGGAAAATACGAGCAGAGACACCATGGCGGCTGCTATGGATGATTCCAATATCTGTGTTATGCGGAAGGAAGACTTTGAGAAGTTCCTCAGGATGAAACCGGATATCCCTATCAAGTTAACAAAGTTGATCGGGTTACGCCTCAAAAGGATCGAAAACCGCATTGAGAATCTCCTGTACAAGGATGTACCTTCCCGCCTGGCACGCATACTCCTCGATTTGGTAGATGAAGCACATTACGACGATAATATGGAGGTTTGCCTTATTGCCCGGTTGACCCATCAGGAGCTTGCAAACCTTATCGCATCTACCCGGGAAACGGTCAGTCTTACCCTCGGAGAGTTCCGGGACAAGGGGTTGATAGAATTCAACCGTAAGGAGATCGTCATCCGCAATAAGAACGGCCTCATTAAATATCTGTAATAAAT
>JACROQ010000035.1 GCA_016214375.1 Nitrospirota bacterium
AAGTGGGAATCCAGACCCCTGCCTGCGTTCTGGATTCCCGCTCGCGCGGGAATGACATTTTCATGCTCATGGTTTTTTACTTGGAGATCACCTTCCTGAGTTTATCAACGATATCATTGATCCTGTCGTACTTTAATTTAAGACTTGCCCTGTTCGCTATCAGTCTTGCCGTTGAGTCTGTAACCGTCTCAATGACCTCAAGATTGTTTTCCTTTAATGTCCTGCCGGTAGAAATCAGATCAACGATCACGTGAGAGAGTCCCACCAGCGGGGCAAGCTCTATTGATCCGTAAAGCTTGATGATATCGGCGTGGACCCCCTGACTCCCGAAGAACTTCTCTGTAATCCTTGGATACTTTGTGGCGACACGGATCTTGACCAGATTCCCGTTTTTATAGGGTTCTATGGACTCCTTCGGTCCGGCCACAACCACCCTGCAATAGCCAAATCGCAGATTGAGGAGTTCATAAAGGTCCTTCTCCTGCTCAAGCAGCATATCCTTCCCCACAATCCCGATATCTGCCGCCCCATACTCCACGTAAGTCGGGACATCCGATGCACGGACTACCAGGTAGGTCAGGGCATGCCTGCCGGATTCAAAGATCAGCCTGCGGCCCGCATCTTTGACCTCCTCCGGCACAAGGCCCAGGGCATCAAAGAGCTTGATGGAAGGTTCAAGGAGCTTCCCCTTTGGCAAGGCTATTGTTACTGGAATCATCTTCACCGTCCTTATTTGACCCTTACTATTTCTGCCCCCAGTTGGGACAGCTTCTCCTCCATGCGTTCATACCCGCGATCCAGATGGTATATGCGGTGTATCTCCGTTTTACCCTCTGCCACAAGACCGGCTACGACCAGAGAAGCGCTCGCACGCAGGTCCGTAGCCATGACCGGGGCCCCGGGCAGATTTTGCACACCCTCTACAATAGCATAATTCCCCTGTAGTTTGATATTAGCGCCCATCCTTCTTAACTCAGGGACATGGATAAACCTGTTCTCAAATATGGTCTCTGTGATGACACTCAGTCCCCTGCCGATGGTCATCACCGCCATGATCTGGGCCTGCATATCTGTCGGAAAGCCTGGATAAGGCATTGTCCTCACATCCACGGCCGTTATCCCATTATCTGCAATCACCCTTATACTATCAGAAGTGACCTCTGTCTTTAACCCTGCTGCCCTGAGTGTGGCCAAAACAGCCTCAAGATGGGCAGGGATGCATCTCTTCACGGTCACATCCCCGCCGGTAATGGCCCCGCAGGCGAGGTAAGTGCCGGCCTCTATCCTGTCCGGCATTACCTCGTAAGAACCGCCGCTGAGCCTTGCTACCCCTTCGATAATGATGGTGTCTGTCCCGGCGCCCCGTATCCTGGCACCCCTCTTCGTGAGGAAATTCGCCAGATCCACCACTTCAGGCTCGCAGGCCACATTTCCCAGGACAGTGACACCGTCTGCAATGACCGCCGCCATCATGAGGTTTTCCGTCCCTGTAACCGTAGAGATATCAAAATATATCTTGGCCCCTTTGAGCCGCTTTGCCCTGACCTCCACATAACCGTGCTTGATCTCTACCTCTGCGCCCATCTTCTGAAGACCTGCAATATGAAGATTGATCGGCCTTGTCCCTATAGCGCACCCGCCCGGAAGGGATACCCTTGCCTCACCGAACCGTGCCACAAGCGGCCCTAGCACAAGGACCGAGGCGCGCATCGTCTTTACCAATTCATAAGGCGCCTCGCAGCTCTTCAAATCCTTTGTATTGACATCAAGGGTGTCGCCTTCCCGCTTGATGCGCGCACCCATGCACTCCAGGAGTTTCTTGATGGTCTGGATGTCTTTTAAGAGAGGGACGTTGCTGAGGACACATTCGTCTACAGAAAGAATTGTAGATGCGATGATGGGTAGTGCGGAATTTTTTGCGCCGCTGATCTCGACTTCGCCCTGTAATTTTCTTCCGCCGGTAATGAGTACCTTATCCACTCACAACCCCTTTAAACGCTCTGCATTATCCGCCGAAATCAGGGCATCGATCATCTCATCCAAATCCCCTTCCAGAACACTCTCCAATCTGTGGAGGGTGAGACCGATCCTGTGGTCGGTAATACGGTTCTGGGGAAAGTTATAGGTCCTGATCTTCTCGCTCCTGTCGCCTGTGCCTACCTGACCGCGCCTCTCCTGGGCCCTTTTGGCCCTCTCCTCTGACTCCTTCTTTTCAAGCAGGCGGGAGCGCAGCACACGCATCGCCTTCTCTTTGTTCTTGATCTGTGAGCGCTCATCCTGGCAGGAGACGACCATCCCGGAAGGGATATGGGTAATCCGGACTGCGGAGTATGTCGTGTTTACCCCCTGCCCCCCCGGACCGGAGGCACAAAATGTATCAACCCTCAGGTCTTTCAGATCTATATCGATGTCCACCTCTTCTGCCTCCGGGAGCACCGCCACCGTAATGGTTGAGGTATGTATCCTTCCTGATCCCTCAGTCGCAGGCACCCTCTGAACCCTGTGGACACCGCTCTCAAACTTCATCCTGCTGTATATCCCTTTACCTTCCAACGATAATATAATCTCTTTGATCCCTCCAAGGCCTGTATAGCTTGAGCTCAGGATATCCGCCCTCCACCTGTTTTTCTCTGCATACTTCATATACATCCTGAACAATTCTGCCGCAAAGAGACTCGCCTCTTCTCCCCCGGCGCCTGCCCGTATCTCCATGATGATGTTTTTCTCATCATGGGGGTCCCTGGGAAGGAGGAGAAGCTTCAACTCTTCATCGAGTCCTCTCAGCTCTTCCGCCAATGCATCCTTCTCCTCCAGGGCCAGTTCTTTCATCTCCTGTTCAGAAGAGATATCTTCAAGGATCTCCTCAGTCTCGTTCAGCTTTCTAAGCACCTCTCTGTAATGATTGTATTTGTTCACGATAGGGGTCAGCTCCCCCTGCTCCCTGACAATACGCTGAAACTCTCCCCTGTTCGAAATAATCTTAGGGTCAATGAGGAGATACCCCATCATATTATACTTCTCTATGATCTCATTGAGGCGGTTAAAAATTTCTTCTTCCAGTATAACGGCCATTGATATCCTCTCTTAAAACAATTATAGGGTTCAAGGGGTCAGAGGGTCGAGGATTCAAGTGAAAATTTCTTCCACTCGCCCCCTCGGACCCTTGAATCCTCGAACCCTATAATTCCTTGCTACTTCTTAGTGCCGTACTTCTTCCTGAACCTTTCCACCCTGCCTTCAGTATCCACGATCTTCTGCGTCCCTGTATAGAAGGGGTGACATTTGGAACATATCTCTACCTTTAAATTTTTCATAGTAGAACGTGTCTGGATCACCTCTCCGCAGGCACATGTGATTATCGTCTCTTCATAGGATGGATGAATTTCCGGTTTCATAATTCTGTTTCCTCCTTCAATTATTATACTATCAATTATTATACTATATTATTTAACGGTTCATGGAGTCAAGAAAATCTCTATTGGTCTTTGTCCCTTTTAGCTTGTCCAGCAAGAATTCCAGGGTCTCCACAGTACTGAGCGGATTGAGGACCTTACGAAGGATCCACATCCTGTTTAAGTCCTCCCTGCTGACGAGGAGCTCTTCCTTCCGGGTCCCGGAAGCATTGATATCGATGGCAGGGAATATCCTCCTCTCCACTAATTTCCTGTCGAGATGGAGTTCCATATTGCCCGTTCCCTTAAACTCTTCAAAGATAACGTCATCCATTCTGCTTCCCGTATCGACAAGGGCCGTGGCAATAATCGTTAAACTCCCCCCATCTTCGATATTGCGCGCCGCACCAAAGAATCTCTTGGGCCGCTGGAGCGCATTCGAATCGAGTCCGCCGGACAGAACCTTGCCGCTGGGGGGGATCACGGCATTATAGGCCCTCGCAAGACGTGTAACACTGTCGAGGAGGATCACAACGTCTTTGTTATGTTCTACCAGCCTTTTGGCCTTTTCTATCACCATCTCTGCGACCTGGACATGGCGCTGAAGCGGTTCATCAAAGGTCGAGCTCACTACCTCTCCCTTCACCTGGCGTTGCATATCCGTCACCTCTTCCGGTCTTTCGTCTATCAGGAGGACTATCAGGACGATCTCCGGGTGGTTTGAAGCGATCGCCTTGGCTATGGACTGCAACAGCATGGTTTTGCCTGTGCGGGGCGGCGCCACGATAAGCCCCCTCTGCCCCTTACCTATCGGGGTGATAAGTTCCATAACCCTTGTGGAGTAGTCGTCCGGATCATATTCGAGCCTGATCTTTTCTGTTGGAAATATCGGGGTAAGGTTGTCAAACAGGATCTTATCCCGTGCTATCTCAGGATCTTCGTAGTTAATGGATTCTACCTTGAGAAGGGCAAAATATCTTTCAGATTCCTTCGGGGGGCGTATCTGGCCTGAAACCGTATCCCCTGTCCTCAGGTTAAACCGCCTGATCTGCGATGGAGAGACATAGATGTCATCAGGACCCGGCAGGTAGTTATAGTCCGGCGCCCGCAGGAAACCAAAACCGTCCGGCAGGGTCTCAAGGACCCCGGAGCCGTATATAAACCCGTTCTTCTCTGACTGGGCCTGCAGGATCGCAAAGATAAGCTCCTGCTTGCGGAGCCCTGCTGCGCCTTCGATATTCATCTCCCTGGCTAAAGACGTAAGGTCACCGATGCTCTTCTCTTTTAGTTCTGTAAGGTTCATTTTAAAACTCCTTAAAAGATATTTTGGGGTTGGTAATCTATGTTAATAGTTATATACGGTGTTGAATGGCTAAAAAATTAAACATTATTTAATGCTGCCTGGGATTTTCCATCAGGTGGCGAGAATGCTATAGGATTTATAGTAGAATTTTCCCCTTCAAAAATTAATATCTACCTTTATGGGTTGCGCAAAGATACTATCCGAATGATATGTACTTTACATAATATATAACTCCAAGAGGTTTGTCAATACCATAAATCATTATTATAAGATAATGTCAGGGAATCCCGGAATAGACCCCTCATGGACCCCGCTGATCCTGCATACTAATTTGAACATCTCCTCAAAACGTTCTCTCTTAACAGGTTCAAGACCATGGGCAAGGGTCGATCTATTCCTGCTATCCAGGAGGAGCTTTATCTGGGGCCACAGTTCAAAAAAGGCCAGACCCGCAGGGTCGTTGAGTAATTCCAGGACCTTGTAGGAACCATAAAGGGGGAGCCTGACCCTGTTATCCACATTGTCCCGGTACTTCCCGGCAAATTCTGAACGCACCTCCTGGGGTAGTTGCTCAGGCTGAACATCCGATGTGTTAATATCCCGGCTGGCGAGCCGGATCTGCCCATACACCTCCAAGGCACGGCAAAGGCGCACCATCGCGTCATCATGCCGGCGTTCCAGGCCGGCACGCCGCCTCGCGTTGGCCATCAGGTCTAAGAAATGCTCCTGTCTGATACCAGGCATCCCCATGGCCAATTTTTCAAGGAAGGCAAGGCTCTCTTTGAGTTTTGCCGTAAATGCCTTGAGGCCCGGCGGGCCGCCAAAGACTGTCGCCATCTCAAGGGATTTTTGCGCCGGTTTTAGTCTCTCCCATGCCTGTTTGTGCTGGAAGTTATCCCATAAACCATAACCCTCCGCGACATCTGCAAGCGCCTTGTAGAGGTGTTTCTCTCCCCCGCTCACCCTTCTGGCGACACGTGAAAATATCTCGGCCGTCTGGGAATAACGCCCGCGCCCGAAAAGGATTGCGGCCTCGTGTCTTTCCCTGACAGCGAGTTCATCCCATGGATTTATCTGCCGGCCGGTATACCGGTAACCTGAAGAGTCATCCACGGTTGCAAGCACAAGGGCGGCCACCATGGGCTTGGTCCCGCCTGTATAGTCCACCGTCCAGTCCCCGGGTTCAAGCCTCCAGTTCTTCTGAAGCTCGCCCCACTTTCCTGTTATAGCCTTATAACAGGCCAGCAGGTCGTGGGCATCTCCGGTGATGATCTCCGCCATCCAGGGAGGCCGTTCCTGAAGTCTTGGAATGATGTCGTTATTGATCATCGCCCTCGACTCCTCTGCGGCAAAGAAGCAGAGGCATTCAGGCCTTAACTCATGAATCGTATTGATGACCGGTTCCGGACTTTCACCGACAGAGATCAGGAGCGCTTTAGTGCGATGTTCAGGCATGTCAATCCCAGGAATAAATTGACCGCATATTACTAAATTTTCGAGGAGAGGTCAAATAACCCGCGGGAATGCAAGAGGTGAGGCCCCCCCGATGGGGTCAAAGACGGACTCCACGCCCTCGCTGGTGAGGCGGCGAACTTCTTCCACAAAGTCCTGATGCCGGTAATCAATCGGGATGCCACCCAGATCGGAAACGGACGCCGCCCCTCGCGATGAACAGGTGCCGTACATCTCCAGCCCGGCGAGGCGCCCAAGCTGCAAGAGTGCCGTGCCGACGCCGCCTGCCGCGCCGTGAATCAACACGCGCTGACCCGGCCTGACCTTCGCGGAATGATGCATCATCTGATACGCCGTGACGTAGTTCAGCACCAGGCTGACTGCCTCGGCGGCGTCCAACCCGGATGGCACCGGAACCAACTCACGGTGCGGCAGGCAGACGAACTCCGCGTAAGCACCGCTGATGGGCATCGCGGCAACGATCTGGCCTGATTCGATTCCAGAGACACCGTCGCCGAGCCGATCCACCTCGCCAACCAGATCCCACCCCGGAGTGAAGGGCAGCCGGGGCGTTTCGGGATGAACGCCCTCGCGCGCCAATATGTCGGGCAAGGACACACCCGCGACAAGCACTCTTACCCGCACTTCACCATGCTTCGGCTCGGGGCACTCTTCCTCGACGACCTGAAGTGCATCGGGCTCGCCGTAGTGGGTAACGATGATGCGCGTGTGTTTCACGGAACGTTTCCTCGCTTGCCGAGCGCTCGACCCTGTGCGGCGTAACGACCAAGCTCACCGGCGGCTTTGGAGCGTAGCGGAAAAGCCGTCCGGTGCAGCGCCTTGTTCGCCTACTCTTTCTTGACAAGTGCTTGGTTGGCCGTCAAGAAGATATCTGCAAATGACCGGTTCCTGAATCGGAAGTGCCAGGTGTCTTTTGACACGCGTGTTGTCTGCACACCGACCAGGGATTTCGTTCTACTTTCACCCGCCCACCCAAGAATGGCACCGAGCCAGAACCCGAAATCCTGCGCCAGACCATTCAAGCTGATTGCGTGGGTGGTGCACAAAGACCGCGACGAGGAAAATGACCCCTGCGAGACCCCAGCCGAACTTGCTGATTTTCGTTGCCCATGTCATTCGCGATGTGCAGCGAGGACACAACTTCACGGCTATTTTCTTGGGGGTCCCAGAGGCAAATGTTGCCTTAACTCCCTTCTTCACTTTTATGTCGGTTGCGGCACCATCAGCTTCGTTGATCTGAATACCACAGGCAGGACAAGAGGAAGGCCATGCGACCTTATCGGGCGTTTCCACGATGAGTGTCACCGCGTGCATTTTTATCTCCTTTCTGTCGAACGTCATGCATGAGGCAGCCGGGAAAGCGCCCATGCAAAAAAGTAAGAGGCTATTCCCAGTCGTCTCGACCCGCTTCTTATGGGTTTTACTGCTTCTTGGGGCTGCCGCCGAGCGAGAGGGTCTGGAGCACACGGTCGATGGCAGGCTTAAACTGCGCGAACCTTGCAGCGTCACGGAAGAGCCACTGCACTTCGGTCTGCTCAGGCCCAGAGACGAACTGATAAGTTAGCATTCGCCCGCCACCCCGCAAAGTCACGTCATGTACGATACACTCGTGGCCTCCAACCTTGCCGATCTCGAGGAGGTTGATCTGGGTAGTGTCGCCATATTCCTTTGCACGTTTGTCGTCGCGCTTAATTCGCGCCAAGAGATCAGACAACTGTAAGGCACGGCCGGAACGTTCGCGCTTGATAGTGAGTACCATAAAAGCGGCGTCGTCTGCTGTACTCCAGCCGGCGAGGTGCACAACTTTCTCCTTCAATGTCGCTGCGTCCACAGACTGCTGAGCTTGCGCGGCAACGGCACTCTCCTTGGCGGAGGACCAGCGCTGCCACTGCCCAGGGGTAATGAATGAGATTCCCCAATCCTTGAACTGCACCTCTGCTCCAGCTTCCTGCTCAGCCTTAATCTTCACGTTCCCTGCCAGCGCCACGGCAGACAGAACCAGAATTGCGATGCATGCAAGCGGTGCACTTTTCATTCTGCATCTCCTTTCTTTAGGCGAACTATTAAGTAAGCTGCACAAGCATTCCACTTTCCGGCAGCCTATCTCGTACTGCCTCTACAACGGTTTAATTGAGAAATTTTTTGGATTATCCATCACTTGCCATTTTGTCGTTCATTGATTTATTTTATATAAAGATCCTTTCGCCCACTGGGCGAAAGGAAGGGGTAT
>JACROQ010000036.1 GCA_016214375.1 Nitrospirota bacterium
GAGGCTATCAAGGTTGGTTTAAACCGGCTACTTGCCTATATCGACGAGAGGGTCGCCCCTTTTTCAAAGCCTATATGAAGAGCCTTTTTGTTTAGCTCAAGAAAAGCGTCGGGGACACGGGCAAGGACTGCCTTCTCTATGGCCTCATGAGAAACAATCCTCGTAATCTCCGTGATCAACCCCAGTGATATGATGTTGGCCACTATCTCTTTACCGAGCACATCCCTCGCTGTTGAGATAATCGGAAAGGAGCACACCTTAACATCTCCAGCCGGTACCTTTTTTACCTCATTCGAGTCTATTAAGAGAATCCCGCCCTTTTTGATATCCTTATGATATTTTGTACATGCCTCCTGCGTCAGGGCCAGCATCGCGTCAATAGATGTCGCTTTCGGATAATCAATATCCTCGTCACTGATGATAACCTCACTCTTCGATGCGCCACCCCTCGATTCCGGACCGTATGATTGGCTTTGCACTGCCTTCTTGCCGTCATACATGGCTGCCGCCTCGGCTATTATTATCCCGGCTAAGATCATCCCCTGGCCGCCGGAACCGCTAAACCTTAATTCATATCTATACCCCATTCTGTTTCACTCCTTTACTTTGCCTGAACCTTTGTCATCAGTTTTTGATATTCCGCACAATACTCAGGTCTGTCAGACTTGTGGAGAATACCACGTAATAACTTTCCTTCAAGTTCTTCCGGAGAGAGTTTATCTACCTGTTTTACTGAGACTGTCCCTTCTTTTTCAATCTTTTCCATCATCTCAGTGGGACTCTTATACTTATTGAACCTTCCATAGTAGGTTGGGCAGGCATCTATGATATCCACAACCGACGTCCCCTTGTGCATGATGGCCTCGTATATGACCTTCTCTAACTCCTGGAAGTGGTATGCTGTCCCCCTGGCAACAAAGGTCGCACCGGCAGCCCGGGCAAGACTGCATGTATCAAACGGGGGTTCTATACTTCCGTTTCGACTTGTAGTGGAGATCTTTCCCGGAGGGGTTGTGGGAGATGCCTGACCACTGGTCATTCCGTATACGGCATTGTTATAGACCAGGATCGTCATGTCCATGTTCCGCCGGCAGGCATGAATAAAGTGGTTTCCACCTATGGCAAGGGCATCCCCATCTCCGGTCGTCACAATGACATTCAGCCTCGGCTTTGCCAGCTTTAACCCCGTTGCATAGGCGAGGGCCCTTCCGTGCAGGGTGTGGAGGGTATTAAAGTCTACATAACCCGGGGTCCTGCTGGAACAACCAATCCCGGAGACCATGGCAATATCATCTCTCAATAGCCCTGTGGTATGTATCGCACGGAGAAGACATTTGAGCACAATCCCGTGTCCACAACCAGGACACCAGATATGCGGGAGCTTTCCACCTCTGACATATGGCGAATAGTTAAAGGGGGCCTTCTTTTTCTTCTTTGCTAAAGGCTTTATCTCTTCCGCGGGTCTACTCATCCTTACCTCCTCCAATTCTCTCTACAAAGGGTAACCAATCTATCCGTCCAACATATCCCTTTCAACCATCATCTCTCCCATCTTAGAACCTGGAGATGAGGGCTTTAAACCATTTCCTGTGATGCATTCTATAATCTGAACAGGTTTGATAGGTTCAGTATCTACCCTGAAGATCCCTTTCACCTCGCATTTCCCCCGGGAAGCCCTTTCTACCTCGTACACAATCTGCCCCATATTCATCTCCGGGACAATAATAGCCTTTACCCTGCCCGCTAACTCCTCGACAGCCCTGTCAGGGAATGGCCATATCGTCAATGGTCTTAAAAGTCCTGCCTTTATCCCCTTCTTCCTGAGTTCCTTTACAGCAAATTTGGCAGACTTAGCCGAAACCCCATAGGCAAAGATCCCCACCTCTGCATCATCAAGATGGTACTCCTCGTTCTTCCATATCCTCTCTTTATTGTCATCGACCTTCCGTAGGAGCCTGATGCAAGCCTCCTCTATTAACTGAGTGTTGTTCGTGGGAAAACCATCAGCCGCATGGTAGAGTCCGGTGACATGAAATCTGTAACCATCACCGTAAGAGGCTAACGGGGCGATGTCGCCGCCTTTGGCATCATAAGGCTTATATTCAGCGGGTGAACAGGTCGGCACACGTCTCGCGACAACCTCTATCTCCCCTGGAGCCGGTATCGTAACTGCCTCTCTCATACGTCCAATAATCTCATCATAAAGGAGGATCACCGGTGTCCTGTAGATCTCTGACAGATTAAAGGCCCTTACGGTTTCATGGAATATCTCCTCTACAGAGGCCGGTGTCAGGACGATTGCAGGATGATCTCCATGGGTTCCCCATTTAGTCTGCATCACGTCAGACTGACTTGGGCCTGTCGGGAAACCGGTTGAGGGACCGCTCCTCATCACGTTCACGATAACGCAGGGGACCTCTGTCATACAGGCAAAACCCAATCCCTCCTGCATCAATGAGAATCCAGGACCGCTTGTTGCCGTCATCGACTTAAGCCCGCCAAGTGAGGCCCCCACAATAGCACATATACTGGCTATCTCATCTTCCATCTGGATAAAGGCCCCACCCATCCTGGGAAGTCTCGCCCCACAGATTTCCATTATCTCTGTTGAAGGTGTTATGGGATATCCGGCGTAGAATCTGCAGCCTGCATACAACGCCCCTTCAGTACATGCCTCGTTTCCCTGTATAAACTTTTTCTTATTACCTGCCATATCGTTCCCCCTACTCCTCAAAGACCTGGATCGCAAAATCAGGACACCTGTTGTCGCACAACTGGCACCCATTACAGGCATCTAACTCCTTCACAGCCACCATATTCCCATCCATCGTCAGGACATTGGTTGGACAGAAATCCACACAAAGACTACACCCCTTGCATAGCCTTTCATCAATCTCGATCCTGAATATCCTCTTTTCTGCAACAGCCATAACTGCCCCCTTTATCTTAGAATAAGACCTAATAGGCGATGCAGGTATCGAACCTGCGACCTCTTCCGTGTGAAGGAAGCGCTCTACCACTGAGCTAATCGCCCTTATGCCTACTCTACTTATAAGAATAGACATTTTGTGAAGTAGTATAAAATAACATATCTCAAACGAGATGGTCAAGAACTTTGTATTGTCAAGACGTTATGTCTGATACAGGGAAAATAAAAATTTTTTACGAAAAATACTAAAGTTTGCAGACTGGTATACCGTTTGTACATGTACTTCATTATCCTCAATAACTATTAACCACTACTTATTAAAGGAGAATAAAGATGAAAGAGCCAATCAATGAGGTATCAAAAAAGATTTTAGATCTCGTAGCAGAAAAGGGTGACGTTACCCTCTTTGAGCTGGAACAGTCCTTAGATGTTTCCTACAACCTCATTTTTTTGGCAATAGACAGCATGGTCACAAACAATCAAATCCATCTATCCTTTTCAACTCCTTAATAATATATCAATTTCAACCCGCTACGTTTACCATCTCCATCGCAAAACATACACCATTTTACATGAGCAGACAGACTTAATACATATTAATTTTATGCTATAATAAAAAAAACATAAAAATGCTTGACAAAAATTCTATATTACATGTATATTAAAAATTGTATGTATCAAGAAGGGGTCTTGATGGATGAATTGGCGGATATACTAAGCGGATTAGAACAGCGGATCAATATGTACAAGAATAAGTTGATAGACCTTCAGAAAAAACGCGACCGCTTGGATGATGAGATCAAAACAGCCAAGAAATACTTAGAGTTAGCAGAGACCCTCTTCAGAGTCGAGAAAAATAAGGCGCGTTCAGCAACCCCGCCGCAGGTCCAGACAGAAGATCAAGAAAAAGCGACAACAAAAGGAAGTGAAGAGACTAAGGACGTTTTGTTCAGAACCGTTAAATTTTCAGGGATAAGCATACCCCAAGCCACTTATCTCCTTCTAAGAGAAGAGGGAAAACCACTTCACGCAAAAGAGATCTATCAACGCCTCGTAGAAGGAGGAGTCAAAATAAGGAGTAAGACACCGGTTACATCAATATCCATTTCTTTAAACAGGGATAAGAGATTCTTAAGGATTGCACCAAACACCTATCGTCTTGCCGACACAGAGGTGCAAAGGGAGGAAAGGAGGTGATAGACATTGGCCACCGCAAAGAAAAAGGCCCCGGCTAAAAAGAAGGCTGCTGCGAAAAAACCTGCTGCCAAAAAGAGTACAAGCAAAAAGACTTCAAAGAAGAAATAGCGTC
Source organism: Nitrospirota bacterium (assembly GCA_016214375.1). GTDB lineage: Bacteria > Nitrospirota > 9FT-COMBO-42-15 > HDB-SIOI813 > HDB-SIOI813 > JACRHF01. Next base: position 4,239 of record JACROQ010000036.1, read on the forward strand.
AGACAATCCTTCTTTTAAAAGGGGGTCTCTTTTCTCATAGAGACCCCCTAATTTTTTATTCATGTTACCGTTTCTTTTTATACGATGAGCCCCTTCTCACTCTGACCGACTTCTATCCACTTGTCGCTGTTGTCAAGGATGGCTGTTGCAAGCCTGGTATTCAGATTATGACCAGAGCGATAGGCTGTAATATGGCCTATGAATGACATTGAAAGTAGAGACATATCCCCTATCAGATCCAGCACCTTATGCCGAATAAATTCATCGTCATACCTTAATCCTTCTTCATTCAATATCTCGAGGTCTCCAAGGATAATCACATTGTTAAGTGACCCTCCCTTACCCAACCCCTTCTCCTGAAGGGTTATCACATCTTTAAGAAAACCAAATGTCCGGGCAGGGGCTATCTCCTTGATAAAACTATCGATAGAATAATGATAAACAAACCTCTGCTTATTTAACAACGGGTGATCAAAATCCATAAGATAGGTAATCGCTGGAAATGGGGAGGGTTCTATCCTGATATAACGGTCCCGCTCTATAATCTCGATGGGTTCCACTATCTTTATATGTGGTTTAATCTTGTCTTGCTGGATTACTCCACTCCTCAGGATCAGTTCTACGAAGGGATAGGCGCTCCCGTCCATGATGGGGACTTCAGGAGAATCTACCTCAACATACAAATTATCGATATGAAGACCGGCGATTGCAGCAAGCAGGTGCTCAACGGTCTGAATACTCGATCCGTTCAGCCCTAGTGTAGAAGAATAATCTGTGGCTACTATATTGCCTACCCGAGCATTAACACTCGTTTTTTTGTCATTTCTTATAAACACTATCCCTGAGTCAGGCGGGGCCGGAGACAGACGGAGGGATACATTAATACCTGTATGCAGGCCGACCCCCATACACTCCACAGAATCTTTTATTGTTCTCTGATATCGCATTGTATTATAATGGTTTTATAATAACAACAGCAAGTGTTATACCATAATCAATTTTATGTAAATATTAATATTATCAATTAGTTATAGTAGAGTTTATATCCGAGGCATGTTGCAAAATTACAACAACCATCTTCTAATTGTGTTTTTTTAGCAACAGTAGGGAATATGACATGTCACCCTGAGCCGAAGGCGAAGGGTCTGAAGTGTCAGATTCTTCGCTACGCTCAGAATGACAGGACGGGAGTTTAAGATGAAAGTAAACGAAATATTTAAGAGCATCCAGGGGGAGACAACATTTCAAGGAGTGCCTTCCCTCTTTATAAGAACTACCGGCTGTAATCTTCGATGTAACTGGTGTGATACAAGATATGCATATGATGACGGGACGGATTATACGGTAGATGAAATATTAAAGATTGTTGGGAAGTATCAGTATAAATATGTGGTCATTACCGGAGGAGAACCGCTGACACAGAAAGAAGTC
>JACROQ010000037.1 GCA_016214375.1 Nitrospirota bacterium
AGAGGATCGACGGCGCTATCTTTTTATCACCCATTTACCGCCCCTTCGTAGGAGGTATATCAAAACATAACCCGTGCCTAAAGTCAATCATTGAAGCCCCTCACAGCCCTATTGACTATTCAATGCAAATCGCTATAATACTCTGGCCATGTAAGTAAGTACTAACTTGTTGTTATGCAAACAGGCCGGGTTGCAAAAGGCACTGCCAAAAGGCACTAACAGAGGGCAAAAGGCCTGCGGAGGCCATATTCGAGGGGGCAATCATAAGGTTCCGCCCGATCATGATGACGACCATGGCTGCACTCATGGGCACGCTTCCCATAGCCCTCGGATTCGGCGCCGGAGGCGAGGTGCACCGCCCGCTGGGGATGGCTGTCGTAGGCGGACTGCTTTTCTCCCAGCTTTTGACGCTTTATATTACGCCGGTTATCTATATCTATCTCGGCAACCTGCAGTCGGGGGGCAGGGCCTGGAGGAAGAAGGACTGAATTTCATTGACCAGAAAAATGCATTTGGCCAAAGATTGCGTTTGCCAGAAAATGCAAATGCATTTTCTGGGTTTGACAGGAGGTCCTGCTTTTATGTCTCTCGTGGAACAGCTCGCAGAATTTGTAGCAACGGCCTCTTATGAGGATCTTTCTCAGGCAGCCAGGAAGGCGCTGAAAATCCGGGTCCTCGACAGCCTCGGTTGTGCCATCGGGGCATTAAGCGGCGAGCCTGTCCAATACATCAGAGAACACATCAATGACTTTGGCGGCTCAGAAAGGTGTACCCTGATTGGCGGCGGCAAGACGGCCCCTGACCGGGCCGCATTCTATAACTCCGCATTGGTGAGATACCTTGACTTTAACGATAGCTATATCGCAAAAGGGGAGACCTGTCATCCCAGCGACAACCTCGGCGCTGTCCTGGCCGCCTCCGAGTATGCTAAGTGCAGCGGGAGAGAATTTCTCACAGGTCTTGCCGTGGCCTATCAGGTACAGTGCCGGTTAAGTGACGTCGCCCCTGTACGCGCCAGGGGATTTGATCATACGACCCAGGGTTCCTATGCAGCAGCCGCCGGAATCTCCAAAGCGCTCGGACTCAATGCCGCACAGACTGCCAATGCGATTGCCATTAGCGGGACGGCCTTTAACGCCTTGCGCGTGACCCGTACAGGGGCCCTTTCCCACTGGAAGGGTCTTGCCTATCCAAACACCGCCTTCTGTGCCACCCATGCCTCTTTTCTTGCGATGCGGGGGATTACCGGTCCCCGGGAGGTGTTTGAAGGGAATAAGGGTTTCATGGACTCCATTGCCGGGAGATTTACCTTAGACTGGTCCCGTGAAGATCTGGAGCGAGTGAACCGGACCATCATCAAAAAATATAATGCAGAGATCCACTCCCAGTCTTCTTTGGAAGGGATACTGCAATTGCAGGAGGAACATCGTCTCCGGCCTGAAGATATCTCGCATATTGAGATCGTGATTTTTGATGTGGCCTATCATATAATAGGAGGGGGAGAGGAAGGGGATAAGGCCCATGTCCGGACCAAAGAAGAGGCAGATCACAGCCTGCCCTATATGGTCGCCGCAGCCTTTCTGGATCAGGAGGTAACCCCGGCGCAATACCGGCCGGAGCGGATCCGTGGAGAGGATGTTCAGACACTGCTGCGGAAGATCTCTGTGAAGCCTCTGAAAGAATACAGCGAACTCTTTCCGGAGAGGATGCCGGCCTGCCTCACGGTTATAATGAAAGAGGGCAAGGTATTCAGGATTGAGAAAAATGATTACGAGGGATTCCATACCCGCCCGATGTCCTGGGAAAGGGTGGCAGATAAGTTTGCGGGGTTGAGCAAACCCTTCACCGGCGACGCACTGCGCCGGGAGATCACCGATGCCGTACAGGACTTGGAAAATATTCCTGTCTCAGAATTGACAGGGCTCCTGGCAAAGGTTAAAGTTTCATAGGTTATTCAATAGGAGAAAAAAAGGAGGTGCCCGAAAAATGAAAGAGGATCGAAAAATGTCCGGCAGGAACCCTCATGAGCATTCATTCCCCTTCTTAAAATTTAACGAACTGCCGCAAAAACCCCGCGCACAGGGCGTAACAGAAATCCGGGGTCCCTACTATACCCCGATGGGGAGACACTATCTTCAGGACATCCTTGAGACCATGGGGGAATATGTGGATGCCCTCAAGTTTGCAGGGGGTTCCTTTACCCTGATGCCGAGGAAGGCCGTTAAAGACCTTATCGAGCTATGCCACAGCTACGATGTCATAGTCTCTACAGGTGGTTTTATAGAACGGGTACTCACCGTGGGACCGGATGCGGTAGACAAATACATCGACCAGTGCAAGGCCCTTGAGTTTGACATCGTTGAGATCTCGAGCGGGTTTATCACCCTCCCCACCGATGACTGGGTGCGGCTTGTCGAGAAGGTACAAAAGGCAGGGCTAAAGGCAAAGCAGGAGGTAGGGATCCAGTTTGGCGCCGGCGGGGCAAGCCGGGCCGAGGAGTTGGAGGCAGAGGGGACCCGTGATGCCGGATGGGCCATACAGCAGGCCAAACGCTTTCTTGATGCCGGGGCCTATATGATTATGGTAGAATCTGAGGGGATCACGGAAAATGTGAAGGTCTGGAGGACCGATGTCCCGGCAAAGATCGTGAATGCCCTGGGTCTGGAAAAGGTGATGTTTGAGGCTGCGGAACCGGAGGTCTTTTCATGGTATATCAAAAACTACGGGCCTGAGGTCAATCTGTTTGTTGACCACAGCCAGATTGTTCAACTCCAGTCCCTCCGCTCCGGTATCTGGGGCACAAAGGACCTCTGGGGACGGGTCGTTACCTATAAAGGATAGAGGGGATAGAATAGACAACTGAATCATGCAACCAGGAGGAAAATTAAATTGACAATGCAATGGAGTGAAGGTCTTAAAACAGGCATTGAAGAAATTGATATTCATCATGAAGGTCTGTTTGAGAAGATTCATGAATTGGTTGATGCCTTTGAGCAAGGGGGAGAGATCGCTCCCCTCAGAAAACAGATTATCTTCTTCGAGGGATTTCTTGTGTCTCATTTTGCATTAGAAGAAGTGCTGATGAAAAAGCTGGCCTATCCGGACTATTCATCCCATTATGATGAGCATTTACAACTTGCAAACAATTTCTCCCGTGTAATGAACCTGCTTGAAGATGGAGAGATGACGCCTCATCTTGCATCCGTTGCTGTGAATTATATAAATAATTGGATGAAGTCTTATATATCCCATTTAAACCTGGCAGACAGGCCCCTTACTGATTTCTTGAAAAATAGATGGCAGGAAAAATTGCCGGCTGTGGGATAGCCGGTTGGACTATCGAATCTCCCCTCTCCCCGAAACGGGTCTTCCTGCCGCATAAAAATCTCATAGCAGGGACTTGCGTAATCAGGGTAAAATGAGTTAAAGTAATAATATGAGAGTTACAGACCGGAAAAAAAAGATACTGTTGCTCCTCTGTTCGCCTCTCCTTGCGATTGTATTTTATATCGCCCCTGTTTATGCAGAGGATCTGCCGCCCCCTTCTGCTCATCCGGGCAATATCAAGGGATTTTTTGAGGTTGATCTATCCACACAGATTGCCACACGAACCGTGGTGGAAGAGACGAGGCCAGGACTTATTGCTGAAGGGGATGCGGAGTCCACGAGGATCTTGGTCAGGATTGCTGCAAAACCTTTGCATCCGTTGGAACTCTACCTTCAGGCAGGTATGGCGAATCTTGTCATAGATGATTTTGACCAATACAGGGGCGATTATAGCTTTGCCTATGGGGGCGGTGTCTCTCTTATATTATATGAATATCCAGGTCCGAAGAAGTTTCAGATCATCACGCGGGCCGACACTCTTCATTTTATCTCTGAAGATAGCGCAGTATTAATTTGCCCCCTTAGCACATGTTTTTCTGATAGTGATCTTAGTATCGTTAAGGAAAAGATTCAGTGGAGAGAGTATACCCTCGAAGGCATTGGTCTATGGAGATCCCAGTACTGGGAGCCTTATCTTGGAGTCAGGTTTTCCTTACTCGACTCCACTGACAAGCTCAATGGTCCTTTGCAGTGGAAAAGAAGTATGTCCCTTGAGGAGGACAGCAATCTCGGTCTGGTGGCGGGTACAAACCTCTATTTTGATCCAAGGGAGAACTTTGCCCTCAATATAGAGGCTACATTGATAGATCAGCTCTCTCTCAAGATTGGTCTTAAGGTATGGTATTAAAAATAACCTCTCTGGTTTTACTGGCAGTCCTCGCCGGATGTGCGACTACCGGCGGGTATGAGCGCTACGGAGTCTATAGCGAACGCCACGACAGGATCTATGAACACAGGGCCTCTTTCCCCGAGGATGGCCGGATCAGTATGGCCTATGCCATCGCGTACTGGGATGTCTTACAGAGTGAAGAGAAGGGGGAAAAGATCCCGGAGGTCTACTATATCTGGCTTCGCAATAACTCAACAAATAATATTCTGATAGACCCGGAGAATCTCTCATTAGTCACAGAGAAGGGAGAGACGATCCCGCTGAGCCGGCTGACTGATACGACCCCGGCGCCGCTGAAGGCGCAGGAGACAGGTCCTTATGATACCGCTGCCGGATATGTGGTCTTCGAGGTTCCATCTACGACCATAGAATCGGACAGGCCAGGCCGTCTGGTTTATGATGATCAGGCAGGTTCCAGGGCTGTACGGTATCTGCAAGTGGAGGACATGAAAAAACAGGAAGGCCTGAGCTTAGAAGAGCCAATCTATTATTATGCCCCGGTTTACCCGAGGCGTTACTGGTATCCCTACTATTATTCTTACGACTACTACCCCTATGATTTCCATTTTTACTACTTCTATTCCTACACCCCTCACCGTCGCCACTATTATTACAGCCCGGTCGAACCGAGGAAGCGGGAGTTCTATATCCCGCCTTCTCCCAGAGACAGGGAGTTTAAGAGATCTTCCGGCTTTTTCGGCGGCCTTATTGATGACTTGTTTGGAGGAGGGTCCACGAAAGAACCGGCAAAAAAGCCAAAAGAAAAGACAAGGCGGGAATTCTGACTAGCAGGCTGTTGAAAAAGGCATGGAATGTCCAGGATTGTCATTCTGAGCGAAGCGAAGAATCTGATAAACAATGAGTTATCAGACCCTTCACCTCGTTCAGGGTGACATTGCAAGACTTTTTCAACAGCCTGATAGAGCCCCCCTGGAGGCGACCGGCCTATAACGGCAGGTTTATGATGAAGGTGGTCCCTTTCCCCTCTGTGCTTTCCACCTCGATCTCACCGCCATGGGATTCAACGATCCTCTGGGTCAGGGTAAGACCCAGCCCCAGACCCTGGACCTTCGTGGTGTAGAAGGGGGCAAAGATCTTTCCCCGGATATCCTCAGGAATACCGGCCCCCGTATCTCCGATACTGATCGAGGCGTAAGACCGGCCATTCTCCTCTTTCCTGCTGGTTTTAATCGTAAGGACTCCGCCATCCGGCATGGCATGAATGGCATTGGAGAATATATTGATCAATGCCTGTTTCATCTTGGAAGGATCGAGCTGAATCAGAGGGATATCCGGAGAAAGACGGACACTGAGCTCGATATCCTTGTCCGAGAAGGTCTTATTATAAAGGAAGAGGACCTCATTGATCACCTCGTTAAGATTCGAGGGTGCCAGGATGGGCGTGATGTCCTTTGTGAAATAGAGGATATTTTGAAGAAGCCCTTCCAGCCTCTCTATCTCCCTTACGATGATGCCGGCATATTTCTTCAGAGGAGACCCCTCCTCCACCCTCTTGTAGATCAGATTGGCAAAGCCTCCGATCGGGACGAGGGGGTTCCTCATCTCATGGGCGATGGCCGAGGACATCTTGCCGATCAGGGCAAGCTTTTCCGACTGCAACAGCTCCGCCTCGAGTCTCTTCATCTCTGTAATATCCCTTGTGACAAAGATGATGCCTAAATATTCCGGGCCGTGCATGATCGGAGAGAATCGGGCATAGATCGTCTTATCCCCTGACCGGATCTCTGAACTATAAGACTTCATCTTTCCCGCACGCATCTCCTCGATCAGATAGAGGGCCTTCTGATGGGCCTCCGGGGAATGGGCGCCCTTGAAATCCTTTCCAATCCAGTCATCCCTTTTAATCCCGAATATCGCTTCAGCGGCTCCATTAATAAAGGTGAGTTTGTTTTCCTGGTTCGTGAAGATAACCCCATCGGCGATCCCACCCAGCATCGCCTCAAGATGGCTTTTGCTCTCCTCCAGTTCCAGGGTCCTCTTCTCCACCATAGATTCAAGTCTCTGGGAATACTCCCTCAACTGCTGCTGTGCCAGCCTCCATTCGGTAATGTCTTTGCTGATCCCTACCGTGCCGATGACCTTCCCGCTTTCATCTCTCAGGAGGGAGAGGGAGAGGCTGATGTCAATGACCTTGCCATCTTTTCTGACAAGCTGGGTCTCATAATTGGTCACTCCTGTCCCGCGTTCAATGATCTGGAGGAGTTTCTCCCTGTCCTCTTTCCGGTAATAATAATCGGTCATGAGCGCGCCTATGACCTCTTCCTTCTTATATCCAAGAATCCGCTCTGCCCCTTCATTAAAGGTAATAATCCTTCCATCTAAGCCGGTCGTGATGATCATGTCCCCTGAATATTTGAGGATGTTCTCCAGATAATTCGTTGCCTTTTCAAGCTCTGCCGTCCTTTCCTTTATCTTTTCCTCAAGATGATGATAGTGCTCTTTGAGGGATTTGCCCATTCTGTTAAAACCATCAGCGAATGCCTCGAGCTCATCCCCTGTATGGATATCAATCCTGTGACCCAGATCCCCCTTCCCAACCCGTTCGACCCCTTCACGAAGGAGGCTCACGGGACGGATTAATATCTTGCGGGCTGCAAAGAAACCGATAACCGATAATATCAAGACGATTGCAGATTCCAGGAGGAATATCTTAAGGATAATTCTCTTGACAGGGGCAAAGGTCTCCGCCGGATCCTGACGCACAAAGGTATACCACTGATAGCCGCTAAGACTTTCAGCGCCGAGAGAGTTTATATACCCTGCCGGACTAAACCCTATGACCGAATTCTTCCCTCCATGGGCATCCTCTTCAGAAATGGCCCATCCCCTCCCCCTGCTGACGATCAGATTAATCAAAACCCTGTTCATGGAGTGTTCAGCAAGCGGCAGGAGAGAGCATATTAACGGAGTTCCCTCAGAATCGATGAGCATCCCATGCCCCGTCGCACCAAAACCCATCTCCTTAATAAAATCAAAAAAGAGATCGGCATTTAAAATACTCCCGATAGCGCCCACCACCCTCCCTGTTGACGGGTCAATAACAGGGATGCCGATATCAAAGGCCCGGCTCCCGGTCAGATTGTCAGGATGTATGTCACTGGCATATACCTTCCCTCTCCCGTCACCGTAGGTAATCTTCCACCATTGCTCATCAGACTGATCTATATCATGATCATGCATCAAATTACTATCCGCAATAATCATTCCCTTTTCATTGACAACAAAGAGGTCAAGGTGCTCGTTTTTCTCTTTCATATAACTCAAGTAATAGGTAAGATAGACCTCTATCGCCTCTCTTCTGTCCTCTTTTACTCCTTCAATGAAGGCATGATTCGCCGCCAGGTACTGGAATGTCGTAATCTCCTCCTTTACTGTGGCGTCAATCCTTTCGGCCGTCTTCCTTGCAGTCTCTTCGAAATCCTTGCCTATGACCTCTGTAAAGACATTCCTCACCTGATAATATGTGACAGCCACTGCCATAGACAGGGCAATAAATCCTGAAACCAGGATAGAGAGGACAACTTTTGTCTGTATATTCATATAAGGCGCCTGCCTCCTGTTTACAGTATAATCCCGCCAATCATGGGGGGTCAACTCAAACCGACACTTCCGTTATTGATATATTGACCCTGCCGCAGGTTTCTGTCATAATTTTGCCGGGTATTTCTGCAAGACAATAATGATGAACTCGTAAAAAGTCGCCAGAAGCACAAATTGTCATTCTGAGCGAAGCGAAGAATCTGATAAACAATGGATTATCAGACCCTTCGCTTCGCTCAGGGTGACATCTGAGGCCTTTTTGCGAGTTCATCAATAATGTACAGGTCAGGATAAGGGTATAGTGATCATCGGCATGGGGATAGACATTGTGTCCGTCAGGCGGATCAAAGAGACTGAGGCCAGGTGGGGTCAGCGGTTTCTCAACAGGGTGTTTACAGAGGGGGAGCTGACCTATTCCTTCAATCACAAGGCACCCCATATCCATTTTGCAGCCCGCTTTGTCTCAAAGGAGTCCGTGATGAAGGCCCTCGGGACCGGCCATAGCAGAGGGGTAACCTGGAAAGATATAGAGATCGTCAATAAAGAGAGCGGGAAACCGGAGGTCATGCTCCATGGCAAGACAAGAGATCTGGCAGAAGCCATGGGGGTCAGGACTATCCACGTCAGCATTGCCCATGATGATGGCTATGCCATTGCCCAGGTGATCCTGGAAGGGGATAAGGGAAACTGACCTGTCACCCTGAAGCGGTTTCAATATCTCAAGGTTAGAAGATTCTGAAACAAGTTCAGAATGACAGAGGAGACTTGGATGTTTGTAGCCACTTCCCAAGAGATGCAGAATATAGACCGGAGGGCCGGGAAGGAATTCGGTATCCCTACTCTCCTCCTGATGGAGAATGCCGCCCTCGGGGTCATCCGCATTCTGGAAGAGATGTATGGCCCTGTGAAAGGGAAGAAAATCACCGTCGTCTGCGGGAAGGGAAATAACGGCGGCGATGGCCTCGCTGCCGCAAGACAACTCCACAACCGCGGAGCAAGGGTCCAGGTATACCTCCTGTCAGAGCAGGCGGCCTTGAAAGGGGATGCGGCGGTCAACCTCGATATCGCATTAAAGATGGGCATAGAACTCTACAGCAGGGACAGGTATGATATGCAGGCCTTGAGTATCTCTTTGAACCACAGCCATGTCATTATCGATGCCATCTTAGGGACTGGGCTTTCCTCACCGGGGACAGGGGAATACGGAGATGTAATCGGGCTGATCAACGATTCCAGGAGGCCCGTGGTGGCCGTAGACATCCCCACAGGGATCAACTCGGATACAGGAGAGGTCATGGGGAGAGCGGTCCAGGCCACGGCAACAGTGAGTTTTGCCCTCCCAAAGAGGGGGCACCTCCTCTACCCTGGTTGTGAATTTGCCGGAAGGCTTCATGTCGTGGATATCTCCATACCCAGGGCCGCCATTGAGAGGGAGTCTATCTACCTGCACCTCCTAACAGAGGAGGCTATGCGGGAGTTGATCCCACTGAGGCCGGCAGAGTCGCACAAAGGGAGCTTTGGTCACGTACTGGTCATTGCAGGCTCCATAGGGAAGCGCGGGGCCGCGGCTATGACCTCGCTCTCCTGCCTGCGGACCGGGCCGTCCCTGAGAGCGTCCAACCCATCGTTGCAGAGAAGGTGACCGAGGTGATGACCTGTCCCCTCGCTGAGACGGCTGAGAAGACCATCGCCCTGGCGGCCCTGGAGGAGATCCTTGAGCTCTCAAAGGATAAAGAGGTCGTCGCTATAGGCCCGGGGCTGACAACGCACAAAGAGACCGCTGAGATAACCCGGGGATTAATCAAGGAGATCAAGGCACCTATCGTCATAGATGCCGATGCGATCAATGCCCTGGCAGGCCACCTTGACGTGCTGAGAGATCGGAGGTTCCCGACAATCCTCACGCCCCACCCCGGAGAGATGGGGAGGCTAAGCGGTAAAGGCACTGCCGATGTCCAAAGGGACCGCATCGGAATTGCCAGGGCCTTTGCAATGGCTCACGGGG
>JACROQ010000054.1 GCA_016214375.1 Nitrospirota bacterium
AAAGAAAAGATAGAGGCCCTGAATCCTGATGTAGAGGTTAAGACCTATCAGATGCTTTTGACCTCCCGGAATGCGATGGGGCTTTTTAAAGACTATGATATTATTATAGACGGCACGGACAATTTTCCTGCAAAATTTTTAGCCAATGACGCCGCTGTCTTCGTCAACAAGCCACTGGTGCACGGCGGGATACTCCGGTTCGTCGGGCAGGTCTATTCCATCGTGCCGCACAAGACCGCCTGCTATCGGTGCGTGTTTAACAGCCCTCCGCCGGCGGGGCTTATACCGACCTGTCAGGAGGCGGGTGTTGTCGGGGTTCTGGCCGGGATTATCGGGACGATACAGGCCACAGAGGCATTGAAGCTGTTGCTGGGTATCGGGGAGCCCTTGACCAACCGGCTTATGACCTTTGACGCCCAGAAGATGGAGTTCCGGGAGATCAAGCTGAGAAAGAATCCCAAGTGCCCCGTGTGCGGGGATAATCCAACGATCAGAGAGTTGATAGATTATGAGCAGGAAGTCTGCAGTATCTGATATATTAAAACAGAAGATCAAGGGACTGAAATGCAGGGAGTGCGGGAAGTTATATCCCCCTGTTGCGCTCCACGTCTGCGAGTTTTGTTTCGGCCCCCTGGAGGTAGACTATAACTACGACGAGATCAGGAGGCATATCAGCCGTGAAAGGATCGAGAATGGCCCGAAGAGTCTCTGGCGTTATGCAGACCTCCTCCCGGTAGAAGGCCCTCCGACGGTGGGGTTGTATGCAGGTTTTACTCCGCTCATCGAGGCTAAGAATCTCGGGGCAGAGCTTGGCCTTAAAAAGCTGTATATCAAGAATGATACGGTCAACCATCCGACGCTTTCTTTTAAAGACAGGGTGGTCGCGATTGCCATCACGAGGGCCATGGAACTGGGATTTACCGCAGTGGCCTGCGCCTCGACAGGGAATCTTGCAAACTCTGTGGCTGCACACGCGGCAGAGGCGAGGCTTCGATGTTATGTCTTTATCCCCGGAGACCTTGAGGCAGGTAAGATACTGGGCAGCCTGATCTATGCGCCCACGATCGTGGCCGTCGAGGGAAACTATGACGATGTCAACAGGCTGTGCAGCGAGGTGGCGGGTGAGTATGACTGGGCCTTTGTCAATATCAACATCAGGCCCTACTATGCTGAGGGTTCCAAGACCCTCGCCTTTGAAACCGCAGAGCAGTTGGGATGGAAGGCCCCGGACCATGTGGTTGTCCCTGTGGCCTCAGGTTCCCTGTTGACAAAGATATGGAAGGGGTTTAATGAGCTTAAGATGCTCGGTCTGATCGATCGTGTTGATATGAGGGTGAGCGGGGCTCAGGCAGAGGGATGTGCCCCGGTGGCCTCGGCATTCAAGGAGGGGAGAGATTTTATAAGGCCGGTGAAGCCGAAGACGATCGCCAAGTCGATAGCGATCGGTAATCCTGCAGACGGGTACTACGCGCTTAAGGCGGTACATGAGAGCAAGGGGGCATTTGAGACGGCCACAGATGAAGAGACGGTTGAAGGGATAAAGCTCCTGGCTAGGACAGAGGGGATATTTGCTGAAACAGCAGGCGGCGTTACCATCGCTGTCTTAAAGAAACTGGCGCAGAAGGGGATTATATCAAAGGAGGAAACCGTAGTGGCCTATGTGACCGGGAATGGTCTTAAAACGCAGGAGGCTGTCATCAATGCGGTCGATGAAGTGGTGAGGATAGACCCCTCTCTGGATTCCTTTTAGAAGACCCTGAAGATCAAGGAAAAATAGGGGGTTATTAAGAAAAATGGGGGTCAGATTGTGTGATGAGTCAGGAAACCTCCGGAGGTTTGTGAATATATACGTCAATGAGGAGGATATCCGGTTCAGGCAGGGCAAGGAGACCATCCTTTCTGACGGTGATGAGATTTCGATTGTGCCTGCCATCGCCGGAGGATAGTTCACAATGAGCGGAGGTAAATATGGCAAGCTTTAAGATCAGGATCAGCTTTCCTGAGGAGAAGATAAAAGAGCCGATTATTTATAAGATAGGTCATGAGTTCAAAGTGGTGACGAACATCCGGAGGGCAGACGTCCGGGAAAAGACCGGATGGGTGGAGCTTGAACTGAACGGTGACCCGGCCGAGATAGAAAAGGCTGTGGAGTCCCTGAAGACCAAGGGTGTAAAGGTGGAGCCTATTGAGAGAAACATCATCGAATAGTTGACGCTGAAAAATGCGGGGCACCCATTGCTACGAAGTAAATGCAATGGGTCGTGCGGCGTCAGGACTTCGGGTTCTTCGCCTCAACGTACAGGGAGTACGCCTCGGCTCGAACCCTTGTCCTTCCTTCGGGGCACCCATTGCGGCCGAAGGCCAATGCAATGGGTCGTGGGCATTTTTGAGCGTCAACTGGATAACGTGGAGTGCACTATATGGAGTTTACAGATAAGCAGGTTAAAAGGTACAGCAGGCACATCATCCTCCCGGAGGTAGGCGGGAAGGGACAAAAGAAGATCTGCCAGGCGAAGGTCTTTATCACAGGGGCAGGGGGGCTCGGCTCTCCTGTGGCGCTCTATCTTGCTGCCGCAGGTGTCGGCACGATAGGGATCATAGACCATGATGTGGTGGATTTATCCAATCTTCAAAGACAGATACTCCACTCGACAAAAACCCTCGACCGCCCAAAGGTAGATTCTGCCAGAGAGACATTGGAGGCATTAAACCCGGATGTTAAGGTGGTCCCTTACCGGGAGAAACTGACCTCTGCCAACATCATGGAGATCATCAAGGACTATGATATTGTCCTGGATGGTTCGGACAATTTTCCTACCCGGTTTCTGGTGAATGATGCCTGTTTCTTTTTGGGCAAGACCCTGATATCCGGGAGCATCTTTAGGTTTGAAGGGCAGATCACGACACTGAAACCCCACAGCGGGCATCCCTGTTACAGGTGCCTCTATCCTGAACCGCCCCCGCCCGGGCTTGTCCCAAGCTGTCAGGAAGCCGGGGTCCTTGGTGTGCTTGCAGGTACAGTGGGTGTCATCCAGGCTACAGAGGCCATCAAAGAGGTCATCGGTATGGAGAGTTCCCTTGCCTCCCACCTCTTAATCTATAATGCGCTGGAGATGAGATTCTTGAAGGTGAAGACACAGAAAGACCCCAACTGTCCCCTGTGCGGCAAAGAGCGGAAGATTACGCAGCTCCTTGACTATGAGCAGAGCTGTGTCTTAAGATAAATAGGGATACTTTCCATATTTTCACATATTTTTATGAAAATATAATATGATGAACTCGTAAAAAGTCCTTCACTGTCACCCTGAGCGAAGCGAAGGGTCTGATAACTCATTGTTTTATCAGATTCTTCGCTTCGCTCAGAATGACAAATAGTGCTTCTGGCGACTTTTTACGAGTTCATCTAATATGGGAAGTGTCCCTATTTATCTTCTATTTACCTTATGCTAAGGATACCGTCAGATATTGTTGAAGAGATGATCGCCCATGCCAGGGCGGACTTTCCACGTGAATGCTGCGGAATACTCGCTGGGAAGGATGACAGGATATCGCGCATCTATCAGATGACAAATACAGACAAATCCAGGGTCTCTTATCTTATGGATCCAAAGGAACAGATAAAGGTCTTTAAAGAGATCAGGACCCTTGGGATCGAGTTGAAGGCCATCTATCATTCCCACCCCAATCACCCTGCCTATCCGTCAACAACGGATGTGGAGCTTGCCTATTATCCTGAGGCGGTCTATATCATTATCTCGATCAATAATAGCATGGAGACGAAGATCCGGGGCTTCAGGATCTTAGACGAAGAGATTACAGAGGCAGAACTGAGTTTTCCTCCGCACCATGCTTAAACGCTCAATTACCTTCATCATCGGATTGATACTAATAGCCATCGGGCTTGTCGGTTTTCTGCTCCCGATAATTCCCGGCATATTCCCATTTGTCATTGGCCTTGTGATGCTCTCAAGGTCGAGCGCAACGGTAAGGCGGCATCTGTTGAAGGTCAAGACCATGTTCCCGCGGCAGTATGAGCAATTCCAGAAGATGCGGGAAAAGCTCCATAGAAAGTAGAAGATCTCAGGATTGACGGGATGGGGGCCTGTGAAAGAGGAGAGCGTCTACTGTTTTAAATGCCGGCATTTCTATATCACGTGGGATAAGTTTTTCCCTTACGGGTGCAAGGCCATGGGGTTTAAGAGCAAAGAGATCTCCTCTGCAGTCGTCCAGCAGTCATCCGGGACGAAGTGCCTCTATTTTGAGAAGAAAGAAGCATAGCTTGTTCCACTTACCTGGAATTACTGAGAAATATTCTTTTGACTTTTAATTGAACAGTCGTTACATGCATCCTTAAGAAACTTAAGTAAATGGAGGTGAGGCTGATGTCAAAGACGATCAGTATAGAGGAGGCACGGAAACGGCTCGGGGATCTCATTGAAGATGTCCATGAATGGAATATTGGCAGGAAACCAGATGAGATAGAGGCTCTTATTGAAGAGGCTGTGAAGGCTATCCGGACCAGGAAAATGAAGTAGGGAGACGAAGGATGGTACGTGTAGTGCTGGATACCAATTGAGGCACGGTATCCTGATGAGCAAAAGAAATTCTATGAAAAATGTACAAAGGTGTTTGCCAGCAAAAAGATGAATGAAATAAGAGAGGTCTTTACATGGTTGAAAAAGAAATTATAGAGAAGATAAAAGAATTTGTAAAAGCGCTAAGACAACACAAAATTAGAGTTGTGAAGGTGGTTATCTATGGCTCTATAGTTTCGGGAAAGGCACATGAGTATGGCGATATAGATGTTGCCATCATATCCCCTGATTTTGGAAAAGACAGGTATAGGAGCAGATATTGTCCGGGAGCTGGGCAATGAGTGCAAAGATATGCCGGATGACGCTATAGCTCATGTATAACAAATTTGTGGAAGGGCTTGTTGAAAAGGGCTATGCAGGGTATGAGGCGACAACAAGCTAAATCTCTATTGACAGCAAAATCTCATCCTGCTACCTTATCCTCTTAGTTTTGCTTATTCCCTTATTTCCCCGATTTCCTTAACCGCATCTATCAAGACTGGAAGATCATCCTGAATAATCTTCCATACTATTTCAAGATCAACCCCGAAGTATTCATGGATAAGCAGGTTTCTGAAGTCTTTTATATCCTGCCATTCTATATCAGTACGTTTTTGTTTTAACTCATCCGGCAGTTTTCCAATTGCCTCGCCGATAATTTCAAACTCTCTGATAACAGCGGAATATGTTTTCCTGTCATTACAAAAATCTTCAAATTGCATGTCATGAACATATTTACTTTGGCGTTACCTGAATCCAATATATCCATAAGGTAAAGATGAAAATCTCTTTCAGACATAAATGATTTGCCCTTTGATTTTCTCTTTTACTGCAGGTTTTAAAGAGTTTTCAAATCCAAGGTCTACTTTCCTTTTTATTTCTTTCTCCAAAAATCTTTTTAGCTGTAAAAAGGTATGAATACTTTTTCTGGTTTTTTCCATTTCGATAACAATATCAATATCGCTGGAAGAAGTTTGCTTACCCTGCACAAAACTTCCAAAGATTCCTATACTTGTTACGCCGAAGTTGTCATGAAAGAATTTTCTATTATTTTTTAAATACCTTAAAATATCATCTATAGATAAATTATCCATCTTCACCCCTTCCCCATTTTTTCTACAAGTTTCCGTTTCATTTTCTCCATGAAACCTTCACAGGCAACAAATTGGGATGTGTCCCTATTTAAACCCCTCTGACGGTTATTTCCCCTTGTCAGGACATGATATAAGTATCCGCTTGGAGCTACCCTCGCTGTCCTTGGCATGATGCAAATCTATCATTACACTGCATGAATAGTCAATTAAATAGAACCGTCTCCTTTAGTTCCTGCTTTAGTTCCTGTGGAGAGATAGTTAGTCGGAGTTTATCAAGCTGCTGATTAAACTTTTGCTTCCTCTGCATCAAAAATAATCGTTGGAACCGAAATCCTTGGGGCCTTTGCGATTCGCTCTGAATTTTCCAGTGTCTTTATAATCCATTGCCCCACGGTAGTTTTTACAATCTTCTCACCACATCTGGGACATACTCCAGCAGGCACACCTTCCACAACAATTAGTTCCTCATGAATCCAGAAATCCTGTTTGATATACCTCTCTTGCAAAGGGGTATCGCAAATTTCACATTCTCCGTAATTATATCCTGTTACTTTCGTCTTCATTTTCCCTCCTCCAAAGCATACGTTGTGATTAATAATAGTTTTTCTGTGCTTTTGATCCTGCAAATGACAGCGATCTTTCTACCGTCTGTTGAAGGACCAACAACCTCATAACGTGTTCCTCTGGGGTCTCTGGTAAACTTCCGGCTTATTTGTCCATTGGCAATAGCCATTTCGATATCTGCAAAAATAAGATTATCATTCGTCAACTCTTCAAAGAAGTGTGGAAGAGCAAATTCATATTCTTGATTCCTTAGTTTTTCTCTAATTACATCAATAATAGCCAATAATAACCCTTCTTTTTCCCATTTATTATAGCATAGTCTCTACTTGTCCTATTATAATACCATACCTCATACAATAATATAGTTAACTTGGGCTAAGTTAAAAGGGAAGAAGGGAAGGGGACGGTTCTATTCAGATAAACTTCCTCCGGCTTCTGCCGGTTCCATCACCAAATGCACATGTTATGTCATCAGAACAAAGTGATACAGTTTGGAATGGTACTTCTCTTTATAGCGAAGTAGTAATTCCAGATATTTCTTGAAATCTTCCTCGTCTTCAAAAACACACTGACGGTTATTGCCCCTTGTCAGAACATGGTATAAGGGTCTGTCATGAAATAAGTTGTGCATTTAGGCGCTCAGATTTCGGTCAGGTTTGAGTGCGACCGATTGAGCAAATCCGAAGGCGTAGTTGAATCTACGCTGAGGGGTTGCGATTGAGGAGCACACAAAGATGGCCGGAAGATGAGATGCATAAATGTATAGGTTATTTCATGACAGACCCTAACTACCGCTCTTCCGGATGTTTATCA
>JACROQ010000058.1:0-3846 GCA_016214375.1 Nitrospirota bacterium
CGATTCTATTGAGAGGACCTATGACCCCTTCTTTAACGAATTTGTAGACCTGATGATCTCGCCAGGCAGCGCGAACCGTTATCTGGAATACTACGTGATCGTCTACAATGCCTCCGGAAAGCCGGTCTTTGTCTCGCCTATGACGCAGGTGATCTCACTGGATATCCATATGGCACACGATTCTGTCAGGACAACCTACACGGTCAATGCCAAACTGCAGGAGAAGGTCCCATTCTTCCGCGCCGGCAACGGGGGAAAGGTGACCTTCCGGGCCATCTCCCGTCTGATGTATTACGAAAACCAGCAGATCGGCCAGGTCATCGTCGGTGTCCCCATCGAACGGTTCAACCAATCCCTTGAAAAATTATTGTGGGTCCTTTTGGCCGGGATCGGCCTGACAGGACTGCTCGTTGGGGGAGGCGGCTATTTCCTGACCCGCCAGATGCTGAATCCCATCCATAAGATTACAGAGAAGGCCGATCAGATCAGCCACAGCAATCTTGGCGAAAGGATCGCGGTTCATCATAGGGATGATGAGCTGGGGCAGCTCTCCATCGTGCTCAATAACCTTCTGGAACGCCTCCAGAAGGCCTTTGACAGCCAGCAGCAATTCATGGCCGATGCGGCCCACGAGCTCAAGACCCCGCTGGCCATCCTCCGGGCCCACTGGGAGGGAGAGCTCAACAACCCCGGACTCCCCCTCGAGGTAAAAGAAAAACTCGTAGGGGATATCGAGACCATTAGCCGCCTTAATCACCTGATCAACAATCTGCTCATGCTGACCCAGACAGAGGCACCGGATTCGAATCTCGATCTTGCGCCTTTAGAGCTGGACAAACTCCTCCGGGAGGTGATCAGTGATGCGGACATCCTGGCAAGGGCCAGGAATCAGGAGATCCTGATCGTAGAGATATCTCCGGTTGTAGTCCGGGGAGACAGGGGCCGCCTGTATCAACTCTTTTTTAATCTCGTGGACAATGCCGGCAAGTATACACCGGAGGGGGGAAGGATATGGGTGAGCCTCCGCTTACAGGAGAAGTGGGCCCTGGTGGAAATCCGGGACAATGGACCAGGGATCCCTGCTGAAGATCTGCCCCATATCTTTAAGAGATTTTACCGGGTAAAAAAAGACCGCGCCCGGAAGACAGGGGGGAGCGGATTAGGCCTTGCTATCTGCCAGTTGATCACCGAGTCCCACGGAGGGTCCATCGGAGTTGAGAGCACAATAGGCGCCGGCAGCACGTTTTGGGTCAAACTTCCATTAGCTCCAGTTGACGCATAATAAAATGTTACCAGCCCAGGAGTGATTCCACGATAAGCCGGTACATCCCAGTCGGCCAATCCCGTGTACCATGTTCATCCACCGCTTTGCACGATACCGTTTTCACCGTAAGGGCAGGTACCGTACTTGTCCCTCCCACTCGTCCTCGAGACCGCACTCGGCCAACAAGAGGATATCTTCGATGACAGCTCCTAAAGGCAATTCCCGGCTGACTTCAAAAACACCCGGCATGGCCTTGCCTGCACTGGCGCGTTTATGCTCTCGCCGCCCACTCCAGAACTGTCGGGTCATCGGCGCCTGACAGGCCGACATCCTGGACACGTACAATATCCAAATCGGTCTTTCGACGCAGCAACCCGCGCACAATGTCGTTATTCAAGTTTTCGTCATCAAGAAAACGCATTGATATTATCCTTGATGGGTTCGGCGGGACATCAAACGGCTGCGCACACCGTGAGGGTCGTAGCGTAGCTCGTTTTGCTTCCGTGCGGCGTTCGTTTGGACTTTTCGCTGCTGTAAATAGGCCGCACCTTCTTCTGAATGTCGCAGGTAATAGCCGATCACCGCGTAGATATCAGCCAGATTCAACGATGGATACTGTTGGGCGATCTCTTCAGCGGTTGCGCCCTCAGAAAAGGCGGTGATCACCGTTTCCAATGTTACTCGCGTTCCGGCAACACGGACAACGCCGTCCGAATCGGCTTGTAACGGAATAATTTCATGAGCAATGGTAAGTCCCATAGAATTCACCTCCTATGCAGCCATTTTACATAAATGTTGCGGCTGTGTCTACTGGCTGGCATTATTGCTGACGTTTGCACCTCCTTGCACTTATTACCTTTATACAACAGTAAAACCACCTCCGAGGAGTTGGTCCAGTTTTATCCGATAAAGATCCGGGTCTGTTAATCGGAAAACATGTACCCGGTATAGAACAACACCCAAAAGAGCAAGCCCTTGTCTATTGTTCCAGGATAAGAGTATACTGTATGCATAATTAACAAATTCTTAATTTCGTAAGTTTATATAGATTTATCATCAAGACATTATCAGGAGGGATAAAATGTCTCTTTTAAAGGTCAGGCGGTTTTCCCAGATTACTCTCCCGGCTAAAGTCCGAAGGAAATTTAAGCTTTCTGAAGGGGATTGCCTGAAAGTAAAAGAAATAAAAGAAGGAATCCTTTTAACACCAGTTGAAATGGTGGAAAAAGAATTGGCCTGGGAAAAGGTGTTTAAAGCAATGGAAGGGGTTAAGGATAAAAAACCTCGCAAGCAGAAACTTTTTATAAACTCTTTGCCGTTGTTTGAACTGCCTTTCCAGAAAAGGAATTTGGCTGTTCCGGTAATCAATAATAATCTTATGGTTGTTGTGTCCTCTTAACCTGCCAATATACTGGATCAACTTTCCTTCGAATGAGAACGGGAAGGCCAGGATGAGGTAGTTTAATGTCTTTGATAATAAGCTGATTGCGGGCCGTGTCAAAGCATATAATCTTTGAGAGAAGCTGGAAGTTAAATGACTCTGCTCTATCCATCCATTAATCCAATAATTGTTTCCGGTATACCAATATCAATAAAGGATTTGGCGTCTTGCAACCAATTGTCTCCATCAAAATCGGCCGCGATAAAATATGATGTGTCGTCCTGGAGTATGGGATATATGCCTACAGTCTGTTGCCCTATCAAATGTCTTTTTGCAACCTCGGGGGTTAAGGGCATGAGTCTAGTGTGCCATAAGAGGTTGTGGCAACAGAATTTTTTGTAACACTTTTTTGGGACTATAAAAAATTGACAAAGATTACCCGATGTGATACCGATATCCAGCAGGGAGGTTTATCATGGGGACAGAAACCTTAATCCATAGATTTGATCTTGAAACATACCGCCGACTAATTTCAGCAGGCATCTTGCGTGAGGATGACAGGGTTGAGCTGATTGAAGGGAGAATTGTGGATATGACACCGACAGGGACCAGACAGACATGCAGCCTGCGTAAATCGACTCAATAGCCTTCTCCCCCAGAAGCTGCAAGGGCGGGCCATAGTGAGTATACAGAACCCAGTGCAGTTATTAGAGGAACAGTCAGAGCCTGAACCAGATATCACATTACTGAAATACAGAGAGGATTTTTATTCCGATGAGTTACCAAAGGCGGAAGATGTATTGCTGATAATAGAGGTTACAGATACCTCCCTCGTGTATGATAGGGAAATAAAGATCCCCTTGTATGCGAGGGCAAATATCCAGGAGGCATGTCTGATAAATCTCCTGGAAAACTGTATCGAAATATACTCATCCCCCTCGGCGGGCGGATACGAAATCAGAAGAATAGCAAGGAATTCTTAGGCGATCTCTTTAAAGAGCCTCCCGGATATAAGCCTCACAGTAAATCAGATCCTGTGAATGATCAGCGTGTTGCAAGCAGAAAAAGCTCTACCGGAAGGATTGCAAAGCCATCTTCCATTTCAAGTCGGTCCGTGGAAATCAGTTCTCCAATGAAGTCCAATAGCTGTTATGGATGGCTAAGAAGTACCGTAAGGCTATTTATACTGCTTATGGCTATA
>JACROQ010000058.1:3896-7317 GCA_016214375.1 Nitrospirota bacterium
ATAAGAGCCGGTCGGACTTGGAAGGATTAAGACTACGGTTTTTTTAATACTTCATCATGGTTACCAATGACCCGGAGAAAGATTGTGTCTCCGATAATCTCAAAAGAAATGCGGTAATGGATATCAATCCTTGCCTCCCATATTCCCTGAGTTCCTTTTATTTTCTTAGTATGGAGGGAAGGATGTTGAAAATCCTCTGAAAGGATTTTAATCTGCCTGTCTGCTTTTCTCTGGATATCTGATGATAATTTCTCGTAGCAGTTCTTAAATCTGGCATATGCTTTGATCTTCAACTTTTAAGGGCCTTCAAAAGACCTTCCACAGTCCCATCGCCAACAACTCGCACTGCCTTACTATCTTCATCTGCCTCTTTTTCCCATTTCTGCCATGTGTTAGTCCAAAAATATGCCTGGGAAGGAGCAATTGCCTGCTTGACTTTCAGGAAAAATATAAAGTCTAAAACTTCCTTCAGGTTATCAGGCTTAAGTTCTTTTAGTTCACTCACTATTTCTTCTCTTACTGCATTCGATGTTTTCTTCATTGTTCCCCTCTTTTATTATTTTTTTCCAAGACTAATATACTTTACTCCTTTTGATGCGTCAAGCCACCTGGTAAAAAGTACCTGCCAGTTGACTCTCTATTTTGATGTCAAGGCGCTGAACATCAAGGAAGTCCAATAATCCCCGCTTTACTCAGCAATTCTCGGTAAAATCCACATGCACCTTCCGGGTACAAAGGGGCATGAAAATCTGGTTGCTTAAGGCCCAATGAATTGGGCAACTACAAGAGCCTGGGGGGCAACTGCGCAACCGGTGTAGTTGCCCGATTTATCGGGTTCAATGGTCTGGATTCCTGCTTCCGCAGGAATGACGGGGAAATTGCTTAGATATCCTTTCGGCAATGTCTGTTTACGAGAGGCGAAGAATGACGACGACGGCGGCGATAGAGATGGTGGTTGCCCCTCCATAGCACAGGAGCGGGAGGATGGCATTCAGCCACCCGATCCTCAGGTCTTCGAGGGTCATCCGGATGCGGTGAGCCGCATGATAGAGCGGGAAGACGATCAGGGCAAGGAAATAGATCCTGACGATGGGTGAGCTAAGGAGTCCGGCAAAATTTTCATATTGAAGCATGTCCTTAGGGAGTATGCCAGCGGGGATCAATACCCCCTGGATCAGGATATGGGCCGGAAACAGGAAGGCCGCGATGGCCCCGCCCAGGCCAAAGAGTGACCACCAGAGGGGTTCCAGCGATTTAATGAATTTAATCAGGCACATGTCTCATCCTCATCAAAATATCCAATAGAAAACTCCGATCGAGGCCGCGATCCAGACAACATAATTAACGGCCGTGACTGCCCCGGGGGATAACGGACCGCTCCCAAAGATGCGGCCGGAGATCTTAAACCATGTCACCATGTGGTATAGCACAAACGCCCCCATGACGAGGTGCAGCAGGAGGCTCCCCCCCGACAGGGACTTTGCCAGCAGGGCATTGTACCTTTCCGGACCCTCGGACAGTGCCCAGAGCTGTCCGAGCAGGCAGATGGCGTAGAGGGCCACAAAGACGCTGCTCCATTCCCTGATCATGAAGAGGATAGTAGAGCGCTGTTTCAGCCACCACGTGTTCGGGATAAGCCGTCTGTAGGTCCTGGTCACTTCGGGTGACGGTGACGTGTTTGGCGTATTCATTCTCCCTTCCCTCCCTTTAAGAAGGAGAAAAACCAGCTCACTGCCGAATTGACCTTTGTCCTCTGGATTGCGGCAGAGGGGTCCACGTGCTTGGGGCAGACCTCTGTGCAGTCCCCGACTACGGGACATTTCCAGACGCCATTCTCAGCAGCGACGACCTTTCTCCGATCCCCTCTCCCCTGATCCCTTGAGTCATTGTTATAGCGGTAGGTCAGGGCAATGGCCGCAGGGCCCAGAAAATCAGAATGTAACCCGTAGGCAGGACAGGCCGCATAGCAGAGGGTGCAGTTGATGCAGAGACTCTGCTGATAGTAGGACTCCATCTGTGCCGGGGTCTGCAGATATTCGTTTGAGGTATCCTCCTCATCTTTTTTATTCTCCCGGATGATCCAGGGTTTAACAGACCTGAGCTTATCCATGAAATCAGTGAGGTCCACCACAAGGTCTTTGATAATCGGGAAGTTTGCCAGCGGTTCAAGGGTGATCTCATTGGGGTAAAACTCATTGAGGTACGTAGAGCATGTCAGCCTTGGGGTGCCGTTTACCATCATCCCGCAGCTTCCGCAGATGGCCATGCGGCAGGACCACCGGTAGGAGAGGGAGCCGTCCACCTCTGCCTTGATATGGTTCAAGGCATCCAGGATGCTCCAGTCCTTCTGATAAGGGATGATGAAGGTCTGCGGCTTGTATTCATCCCCCGTGTCCGGGTTATAGCGCCAGATGGTCAGTTTAATCTGTTCGGCCATGGATTTTCCTTTTACGTGATGTCATCCTGAGCGGAGCGAAGGATCTGAAGTTTTTCAGACCCTTCGGGTTTTCACCCTCAGGATGACACTTCGTGTCAGATTCTTCGTCGCCTTCGGCTCCTCAGACGCTGTCCTGAACAACGTGAAGGAATGACAGAGCGTCAGACTTTTTCAACAACCTATTAATACTTTCTCTCCTCCGGTTGCCATTTCGTAAAGGTCACCGGCAGCTTTTCCATTCTGGGTCCATCCGGGGTCTGGTATGCCAGAGAGTGGTGAAGGAACTGCACATCATCCCGGTTGGGATAATCCTTCCTCGCATGCCCGCCCCGTGACTCTTTGCGGTTAAAGGCGCCGAGGGCGACCACATGGGCCACCTCCAGCATGTTATCCATTTCCATGGCCCCGACCAGCTCTGTATTGAATACCTGGCTTTGCCGGGTCAATCGGATCCGGGTAAACCTCTCCTTGAGCCGCTGGATGGCCTCTACCCCCTCCCTGAGCCCCTCTTCTCTCCTGTAAATTCCGACCTTCTCATCCATCGTCTTTCGCAGATCCGAGAGGATAGCCCCCACCCGTTCTGTCCCATTCTCTGTCCGGATATAACGCCTCTGGATGAAATCCATCTTCTCTTTGGCTAAAGACTGAAGCCTCTCAGAGGCACAGGGCCTGGCCTGACGGGCATACTCCGCCGCCGTCATCCCGGCCCTCGCTCCGAAGACCAGGATCTCCGCCAGAGAATTAGAACCGAGGCGGTTGGCGCCGTGGATGCTCACACAGGCCCCCTCGCCCGCGGCGTATAGTCCTGCAAGCGGGGTCTTCCCATCCTTGTCCGTATGAACCCCGCCCATGGTGTAGTGCATGGTTGGCCGTATGGGGATCGGTTCATAAACCGGGTCCATCCCTGCAAAGTCGATGCAGAGTTCCCGCACCATCGGGAGTTTCTCCATGATCTTTGCCTCGCCAAGATGCCTTAAATCCAGG
>JACROQ010000059.1 GCA_016214375.1 Nitrospirota bacterium
CTCCTTCCATTTATGGAAGTCCAGCCGTTCTGTCCAACTATCAAAGCGGCAGCCGGCCCTCCATGCGGCCTCGATCACCTTCGCCAGCCTCCGGTCCCCCCGCGAGAAGACCGCCTCCAGATAAGTCATCTCGGTCCTGTGCCATTTAAAAGAGACCCTCATCTTTTTCAGTCTGCCCTTCAGATATTCGATCTTCTGTTCTATCTCCCCTTTTGTTGTCTGTCCATACCACTGAAATGGGGTGTGAGCCTTGGGGACGAATGTGGATACGCTGACCGTGATATCCCTTCCTCCCCTGCCATACCGGTTCCCGATATCCTTTGCCCTCCTGGCCAGGGAGATGATCCCCTCCAAATCCTCCATATCCTCGGTAGGGAGGCCTATCATGAAATACAGCTTTACGGATTTGACCCCTTTTCTGAATACGTCGTCGATTGTAGTCAGAAAGACACCTTCGTCCATCTCTTTGTTGATCACCTTGCGCAGGCGTTCAGTCCCTGCCTCCGGGGCTATGGTAAAGCTTGCATTCTTTGAGGCTGTGACCTGATCAATGATGGCCGGGGTCAGCGTGCCGATGCGCAGGGAGGGGAGGGAGAAGGCAACGTGTTCAGCGCTATACCTTCCCACTAAGGAGGTCAATAGACTGGTCAGGCAGGCAAAATCCCCTGTGCTGAGAGAGGAGAGGGAGGCCTCTTCATAACCGGTATTCTTTAGAGAGGCATCCATAATCTCCAATATCTTCTCAGGGCTTCTCTCACGCACAGGCCGATAGGTGATCCCGGCCTGACAGAACCTGCAGCCATGCGTACATCCCCTGGCGACCTCTATGGTCAGGCGGTCATGTATCGTCTGCATATAGGGGACAGGCGTCGAGGTTGGATATGGCGCCTTGTCCAGGTCTTCCACGATACGCTTCCTGACCTCTTCTTTTATCCCTTCTCTAACCTGGATAGCATGGAGGGCGCCGTCAGGATGATATTGAGCCGTGTAGAAGGAGGGGATATAGACGCCTTCGATCCTTGATAATTCCAGGAGCAGGGACTCCTTGGAGCCTCCGCCCCCTTTCCAGGTATTATAGGCATGGATCATATCGATGATCCCTTCCTCCCCGTCTCCCAGGAAAAACGCGTCGAAAAAATCGGCCATAGGTTCCGGATTAAACACCGCAGTCCCCCCGCCGATCACCAGGGGATATCGCTCGTCCCGTTCTGCAGAACGCAGGGGGATATCAGACAATGCGAGGGTTATGAGTACATTGGAATAGCAGAGTTCATAGGGGAGGGTGAATCCTAAGACGTCAAACCCCCTGAGCGGGAGGGAAGACTCTAAAGAGACGAGCGGCTCGCCCCTCTTCGTCAAGACCTCTTCCAGATCAATCCAGGGGACAAAGACCCTCTCTGCGGCCACATCTTCTATGCGATTCAGGATGTGGTAGAGGATTTTGAGCCCCAGATGCGACATCCCTATCTCATAGGTATCCGGAAAGATGAGGGCCATCTTTGCCCTGACCGTTGATAGGTCCTTCTTTATCGAGTTTATCTCCTGGCCAATATAGCGCGATGGACTGGAGACGGAGAGCAGAATGTCTTTGTACATAATATCTGTCAGGAAAAAAGGTAGCTCTTTTTCTTTATATTAAATAATATGCCAAGAGAAAACAAGGTGGTAATCAGTGATGTGCCGCCATAACTCATGAAAGGGAGGGGGATTCCGACAACAGGCACAATCCCTATGGTCATCCCTATATTGATGGCACAATATAATGCAAATATGCTGATAATCCCGCTGGCCATCAACATCCCCAACCGGTCTCTTGCCTTTAAGGCGACATCGAATCCCCAGGATATCAGGGCGACGTAGAGCAATAACAGGACAAGAACACCGAAAAAGCCCCACTCTTCCGCAAACACCGCGAATACGAAGTCCGTATGTCTCGCCGGGAGGAAATTCAGGTGGCTCTGCGTACTTTCCAGGACCCCCTTCCCCCAGAAGCCGCCGGAGCCTATGGCTATTTTGGATTGGATGACATGGTATCCTGTTCCAGTGGGGTCTGCTGCCGGGTTGATAAAGGTCAGGAGCCGTGTCTTCTGGTATTCCTTGAGGTTCTCCCAGAAGATATGCCATGCAAATGGGAAGAGCATCAGGAGGAGGAGCGTTGAAAAGCCGAATAACCTTGACCTGACCCGTACCAGATAAATCAGTATCAGGGAGACAAAGGTAGTAATCAGAGCGGTCCCAAGGTCAGGCTGTTTCAGTACGAGCAAGACAGGGAGGGCAATCAACCCTCCCGGGAAGAGGAGCTCCTTGACCGTGTATCCATAGCGGGCCGGATAGTCGGAGAAGTACCTTGTTAAGGCAAGTGCCGTGGCCAACTTGGCAAGCTCTGAGGGCTGGAACGTCAGTCCGCCGATAGAGAGCCACCTCTGGGCCCCAAAACCACTGTTGCCGATGAAGATGACCAATATCAATAAGATCAAAGATAGGGCGTACAAAGGATACGCATATTTTGAGATCGTCTGGTAATCAATAGAGGCCCCGGCAAAGAGAAACAGCATCCCGGTGATGATCCACCCTATCTGCTTCAGGTAGAGGGGGGCTGTATTACCCCCTGTATTCATATAGGTGGCGCTGTAGATGGTCAGCACCCCTGTGATGAGGATAAAGATAATGATGGCAAAAGCAGTCCAATCAAAAAGGGCTATGGCGCTTTTTTTAATCATAGTGTTGTAAAGAATAGGGTTCGAGTGGTCAAGTGATTTAAAGATTTGAACCCTCGACCTCCCGGACCCTCGACCCCTTGACCCCTTGAATCCTCGACCCCTTATTTTTTACGTATTCCTCTATAATCTGGCGTGCCGCAGGGGCTGCTGCGCTCCCGCCGTGTCCCCCATGTTCGACAAGTACAGCAACGGTGA
>JACROQ010000060.1 GCA_016214375.1 Nitrospirota bacterium
GATCATGAATGCAGGCTCCTACGGCAAGGAGATGAAGGATCTGTTGGAGTCGGTCCGGTTGATCGACAGAAACGGCAACATCACAGAACTCCCTGCAAAGGGATTGTCTCTTCACTACAGGTTAACGCACATCCCCGGCATCGCCGTGGCGGGCGCCGTATTAAGGCTTCAGAGGGGGGACTCAGAAAAGATAGGGACGACCATCAGGGAGAATCTCCTGAGAAAAAAAGAGACCCAGCCTGTCGGGACACCGAATGCCGGCTCTATCTTTAAAAACCCTGAGGAAATACCTGCATGGAAGTTAATTGACTCTGTAGGGATGCGGGGAGCGGCTATGGGCAAGGCGGCCGTCTCTGAAAGGCACGCCAATTTTATCATCAACAGGGGCGGCGCTAACGCGAAGGATGTCCTGTCCCTGATAAGGCATATCGGGAGTAAGGTTGAGAGGGAGACAGGGGTTACCCTGGAATTAGAGGTGAGGATCGTAGGGGCATGATCACCCCAAAAAAAATAGGTGTCCTGATGGGGGGGCTTTCATCGGAGCGGGAGATCTCGCTTAAGACAGGGGGGCTTGCTGCGGCCTCTCTGCAGAGGATGGGTTATGACGTTATGGCCATTGATGCGGGGAGGGACCTCCCCTCTCAACTGGTCAGGAACGGCATCGGGGTCGCCTTTATCGCACTCCACGGCAGGTACGGCGAGGATGGCTGCGTGCAGGGGCTCCTTGAGGTTATGGGCATCCCCTATACAGGCTCCGGCGTGACCGCCAGTACCCTGTGCATGGACAAGCTCCTCTCAAAAAAGATATTGGAGTATCATGGGATACCGACGCCCAGATTCTCGGTATATCACAGGAACAAGGGAGATGGACCTGACGCCCCGGGATACCCGCTCGTCGTTAAACCGTGCAGGGAAGGGTCTGCCATCGGTGTCAGCATTGTGTCACAGCGGAGTGAACTGACTGCGGCCATAGAGAATGCGCTCCCGTATGGAGATGACGTGATCCTCGAAGAATACATCGGGGGAATGGAAGTGACGGCAGGAGTCCTGAACGACCAGGCGCTTCCTCTCGTAGAAATCGTCCCTGCGAAAGGGTTCTACGACTTCAGGACGAAGACCACGCGCGGCATGGCGGAATATGTTGTCCCGGCGAGGCTGTCGCCGTCTCTCACAGAGACTGTCAGGGCAATCGCCTTAAAGGCGCACAAGGTGACCGGCTGCTGTTTTGTGTCCCGTGTGGACCTGCGGATTGACCCTGCAGGTCATCCCTTTGTGCTGGAGGTTAATACCATACCCGGGATGACAGAGACCAGCCTCCTTCCCCGGGCAGCTAAAGAGGCCGGCATTGGTTATGATCATCTTGTGGAGATGATCCTGTCGTCGGCGTTTATTAAGAAGAGTGCGTGACTCATATGTATTTCTCTCAATACCGGTCCCATAAGAAGCCGTTTATCAAAAAAAGAAACGGGCTTAAGAAGAATCCAGGGAGGCTGTTTGGCGGGGTCATCCGGTTCCTGAAACTGGCCGTGATCATCGCCTCCTTAGTCCCTGCCCTTTATTTAATGGACAAGGGTTACGGGTTCATCAGTCAGTCTCATATTCTTCATCAGGCGGACAACTTCCTGAAGGTCAGGTCCGTTAAGATCAAGGGGAACCGTTTTGTCCCTGCGGAGGAATTGGCCCCTTATCTCGGAAAGATCGAAGGCCGGAATATCTTCAGGATAGATATCCGGGATATCGCCAATGGGGTCAAGAGGCATCCGTGGGTAAAGGAGGTGTCCATCAGAAGGGAACTTCCCGGCACGCTATGGGTAGATATCTCGGAGCGGACACCGGCGGTCTATGTCAACAATAACGGCAGTCTCTATCTTGCAGATGAAGAAGGTATGATCCTGGGAGATAAGACAGAGAATGCATTGATCCTTCCTGTCGTCTATGGAATCGACCTCCCAAAGGGGAACGCAGGGAATAAAAGTCCGGTGCAAGGACTGTCAGCCGCCATCGAGGTAAAGAGGGAGCTCTCTTCTCTCCCCTGGATAGACCTGTCTACCACAGGGATAGAGGTGGAAGAACGGGGACAAATCATCCTTCATCTTAAAGGGTACAGAATAAGGCTTGGGCGGGGGGGCTACCGGGAAAAGCTGAAACGTTTTAACGAGATTGCAAAAAATCTGGAGGAGAAAGGGATCCCATACAAGGAAATAGACCTGAGATTCGACAATCAGGTGATCGTCAGGACAGTCAAGGTCATATAGGGGGCTGTTGAAAAAGTCTTTTTGCTTGTCATCCTGACCCTGAACGAAGTGAAGGGGAAGGATCTGAATCCTAAGGACAACAAAGAGTTGTCAGATTCTTCGTCGCCTTCGGCTCCTCAGACGCTGTCCTGAGCGAAGCGAAGGAATGACAGCTTGC
This sequence comes from Nitrospirota bacterium, assembly GCA_016214375.1. Classification (GTDB taxonomy): domain Bacteria; phylum Nitrospirota; class 9FT-COMBO-42-15; order HDB-SIOI813; family HDB-SIOI813; genus JACRHF01. Next base: position 2,413 of record JACROQ010000060.1, read on the forward strand.
TGAACTTTTTCAACAGCCTGATAGGGGGGATAGTGCGCAAAAGGGATAATATAGTCGTCGGGCTCGATATCGGCACCACGAAGGTATGTGCCCTCGTGGCAGAGGTTACTGAAGATAACCGGATCAAGATAGCCGGTATAGGAACCAGTCCATCCAAGGGACTGCGGAAGGGGGCTGTGGTTAATATTGAAGATACCGTTGCGTCGATCAGGAATGCCGTGCGCAAGGCGGAACAGATGGCCGGGGTGGAGATTAAAGGCGTCTATACCGGCATTGCCGGCGGCCATATCAACGGGCTTAACAGCCGTGGAATGGTGGCCATCAAAAATCAGGATGTCACCATGGCGGATATCGACAGGGCCATAGAGGCGGCAAGGGCCGTGGCCATCCCTCCCGATCGTGAGATACTGCATGTGATCCCGCAGGAATTTATCGTAGACGGGCAGGACGGCATCAAGAATCCCCTTGGGATCTCCGGCGTCCGGTTAGAGGTCCAGGTCCATATTATTACCGGGGCCATTACGTCGGTACAGAATATTGTAAAGAGTATCAACAAGGCAGGGCTTGAGGTTCTCGATATTATCCTGCAACCCCTCGCATCGAGCGAGGCCGTCCTGACCCCGGATGAAAAGGATCTGGGTGTAGTATTGGTTGATATCGGTGGAGGGACGACGGATATGGCGATATTCGTCAATGGGGCCGTATCGCACACAGCGGTCATCCCAATCGGAGGCAACCATCTGACGAATGATATTGCAGTCGGCCTGCGCACGCCGACTGCTGAGGCCGAAAGGATCAAGACCCTGTATGGCTGTGCACTGCCGTCCCTGGTAAAGGAAAATGCCCCGATAGAGGTATCCAGCATGGGAGGAAGGCCCCCGCGCCTCCTCTCCCGGCAGATGATTACCGAGATCATCGAACCCAGAGTCGAAGAGATCTTTGACCATGTCGCAAAAGAGATCAAGAAGGTGAATTATGCGGATATGCTCTCCTCAGGGATAGTTCTGACAGGGGGAAGTTGTACTATGGAAGGGATCGTGGACATGGCTGAAAGGGTCACGGGGATGCCGGTGAGGAGGGGGATTCCAACGAACATTGAAGGCCTTTCAGATACCCTCAGTCATCCCATGTACTCTACAGGGATAGGCATTATCCTCTGCGCCCTGCAGGAACAGGGAATGAACGAGAGAAAATTTAAGAATGGACATCTTTTTGAAAATATATATCATAGGATGAAGAGCTGGTTTGGCGGCTTCTTTTAGCAGGCTGTTGAAAAAGTCTGCCAAGCTGTCATTCCTTCGCTTCGCTCAGGACAGCGTCTGAGGAGCCGAAGGAGACGAAGAATCTGATAACCCTTTGTTTCTCTTAGGAGTCAGATCCTTCCCCTTCACTTTGTTCAGGGTCAGGATGACAGGCAGGAGTACTTTTTCAACAACCTGTTAGTCTTTTAAAAAGGAGGAGGGGTACCCATGTTTGATTTAGAAGAGGTCATAGAAGGGGGCGCGAAGATAAAGGTGGTGGGTGTGGGGGGATGCGGATGCAATGCCGTCAATAATATGATCGCTGCCAATCTCAAGGGAGTGGAATTTATCGCTGTAAACACCGATGTGCAGGCCCTTGGACTTTCCCGGGCAGGCACCCGGCTGCAGATCGGAGGCAAACTTACCAAAGGACTTGGCGCAGGGGCCAACCCTGAGGTTGGACGGGATGCGGCATTAGAGGATTCCGACAAGATCAGAGAAATCCTTGCGGACTCTGACATGGTATTTGTGACCGCAGGCATGGGGGGAGGCACCGGGACAGGGGCCGCCCCTGTCATCGCCGATATTGCAAAGAGCCTGGGCATCCTGACTGTGGGCGTGGTGACAAAGCCTTTTCTCTATGAGATGGGGAAGAGGATCACCCATGCCGAGCGGGGCCTGGAGGAACTCAAAAAGTGTGCAGATACCGTGATCGTGATCCCCAACGAGCGGGTACGGGGGATGGTGGAACAGGACACCCCGATATCCGAGGCATTCAAACTTGCAGACGATGTGCTGCGGCAGGCTGTTCAGGGAATCTCCGATATCATTACAAGGCCGGGTTATATCAATGTAGATTTTGCGGATATCAGGACCATCATGAGTTATATGGGACGTGCGGTCATGGGGATGGGAGTCGCTTCAGGGGATGCCAGGACATTGGAGGCCGTTCAAAGGGCCATCTCCAATCCCCTGCTCGAGGACAATTCCATAGACGGGGCCAAAGGCATTCTGATCAACATCTCCGGAGGCGCCGATCTCTCCCTCCATGAAATCTCCGAGGCCTCATCCATCATCCAGAAATGTGTGGACCCAGATGCCCATGTCATCCTGGGATGCGTGATCGACGAGACCCTGAACGGCAAGGTCTCTGTGACCGTCATTGCAACGGGATTTAATAACGGGGTCTCCCGGTTAGCCGTTAAAGAGGCCAGACAGCTTCAACTGGCGAACTCCTCTGATTCTGTCGAAATGGAGACCGATATCGACAAACCAACTTTTCTGAGGAAGGTTGCGACTGTGGATTATCGAAATGACTCCATCGGGATAGAAAACGACGCCTTGGACATGCCCACCTTTTTGAGGAAGAAAGGGCATTGAGCTACCAGATAGCCGATAAAAACGGGGTCCAATACCTGGTGATTCCTGAAATGGAAGAGACGGGAATCCGGCACTTTTTCACGACGAGAAAAGGGCCTCAGCACAGCGCCATCCCATTCGTCAGTCAGGAAGCGTTTGTCATGGTAAGGCAGGTGCACGGAGATAATATCCTGGTCATTGATAAACCATTAGACGACATCTTCGCCTTTATAAAGGATGCCATGCACAAACCCTGTGATGCCATCATCACCAATCAAAAACCGGTGGGGATAGGGATTGTCACAGCAGACTGCCTCCCTGCCCTGCTTTATGATCCTGTACAGGGTGTTACGGCGGCTGTCCATGCAGGCTGGAGGGGGACCGTGCAGGGGATCCTGCCGAAGGTGGTCTGTCAGATGACTGCCGGATTCGGATGTCAGGTGGAAGATATCCTCGTGGGCATGGGGCCTGCCATAGGGCCATGCTGTTATAGGGTCGGAAATGCGGTCATCGAATCCGTAAGAAGCATCCATCCCCGGTGGGAGAAATATCTCACCCCGATGGGAGATGGAAAGGCAAAGCTGGATCTCGCCGGATTAAATACAGCTCAAATAGAAGATACGGGGATACTGAAGAAAAACATATTCACGGCAGGGCTGTGTACGGCCTGCAATGAGGACCTGTTCTACTCCTACCGCAGGGACGGAATCGGAACAGGAAGGATGATCAGTGGAATCATTTCATGAGCATTGCAACCTCTATCCTGGAAGTAAAAGAGCGGATAGCCCGTGCCGCAAGACGCGCCGGCAGAGACCCGGAGGAGATCACGATCGTTGCCGTCACCACATTCGGTAGATAGTATAGACCTGTGTGAAGAGATCAGTCTCCGGGCGCAGAAAAGAGGGATCATACAGAATATCCTTTTAGAGGTGAACATCTCCGGAGAAGAGGAAAAATTCGGGATCGTTCCCTCTGAGGCGGCAGATAGGGTCAAAAAGATTGTCAGGATAAAGGGCGTCTCGCTTAAAGGGATGATGGCGATCCCCCCTTTTTCGGAGGACCCGGAACACTCAAGACCGTATTTTCGCAGACTGCGGGAACTCCGGAATGAGATTATCAGCCGGGGTATCTGTCCCCCTGATTTCAGGGAATTATCTATGGGCATGAGCAATGACTTTGAAATTGGAATCGAAGAAGGGGCCACGTTGGTCAGAATAGGGACGGCAATCTTTGGACCGAGAGGGTAAAAGGGCTATGAAGATGAAATGGAAAATTTGCGTGCTTGGGGCCGGAAATATGGGGGAGGCACTGATCAAAGGGATGCTCTCAGGGGGGCTCTATACCAGGAAAGAGATTATAGCCTCCGATATCTCTGAAGACCGGCTCACACATATTCATTCCACCTGCGGAATCGAGACTACAAAGGACAATGCAGCGGCCTCTGCCTCCTCTAAATTTATCATGGTTGCCGTCAAACCGGCTGCCGTAAAGGTCCTCATGGAAGAGATCTCCCCTGCCTTAGACAGGTCGAAGGTCATCATATCGATTGCGGCCGGAGTGCCCATGGGCAGGATACGGCAGTGGTTAAAAAAGGAGGTCCCTATCGTGAGGGTGATGCCGAATATCGCCATATTGGCTATGGAGGGGGCCACCGCAATCGCGCCCGGTCCCGGTGTTACGGACAGGGATAGGGAAGCCGTCAAAAAGATCTTCGATTCCGTGGGAAAGAGTGTTCTGTTGGACGAGGAATACCTGAATGCTGTCACAGGGCTGAGCGGCAGCGGTCCAGCCTATATATTCACGGTAATAGAGGCCCTCTCAGACGGGGGTGTCAAGGCCGGCCTCCCCAGAGGGGCGGCCACTCTGCTTGCAGCACAGACGGCGCTGGGCGCCGCGAAAATGGTTTTAGAAACCGGGAGACACACAGGAGACCTCAGAGAGATGGTCACCTCGCCCGGAGGAACTACGATAGAGGGACTATACAGGCTTGAGGAGGCCGGACTCCGCGCCGCACTGATGCGCGCCGTGGAAGATGCGACAAGACGGGCAGAGGTCCTGGGGAAGGAGGAATAGATGTACATATGGACTAATTTCCTCTCGGCCGTTGCCGAGATTATTGATATTGTTCTTACATTCTATATGTACATCATCATCGCCAGGGCCCTGATATCATGGGTAAATCCAGACCCCTATAATCCTATTGTACAGTTCCTCTATAGGATAACCGAACCTGTCTTAGACCCGTTACGGAGACTTGTGCCGGCCTGGAAATTGGGTATGGACCTCTCCCCCATGATTGCGATATTAATAATCCTCTTCTTAAAGAGGTTCCTGATACCTACGCTGATGCAGGCGGCACGTTTTTCGATTTGAGACAGTTAGACGACTAAGGAGGGCTTTGTGGAACAGAGATGGCGGGAGTACCAGAAAAGATTCACATGGCATAGAAAGATTCCCAGGAAGACCCCATTTATCCTTGTACTTGCCGCTGTTATTATCTCCCTCGCAGCCGGTTCACCATTCCTGGACACCTTTGACCTCTCACAAAAAATCCGCTACACCATTGAAGAAAATGGCCTTCGTCTCAGTTTCGATGAAGAGAGTGCGCGGATAGAAAGCGAAACTCCCATCCTCTTCAAAGAAAAGATGGAGGACAAGTTTGTCAGCAATTTTGAAAACGGCCTTTCAGTCACCTATACGATAGACCCTCTCCTGCAGGAAAAAATGACAGATTTTTTTGCCAAATATAAAGTCCCTTATGGGGCCTTTGTGGCGATCTCCCCGAAGACGGGCAAGGTACTGGCCATGGTCGAACACTCTGAAAAAGGGAGCGGAGACCAACACCTTGCCTTAAGGGCCACCTACCCTGCCGCCTCTCTCTTTAAGCTCATAACAGCCGCAGCAGCCATTGAAAACGGAAAAGTCGAACCTGAGACCGTCATCCGTTTCAATGGCGGACTTTATACCTTAACACCCAGGAACTGGGTTGATAATCCAAAGAGGGATAAAAATAAGATCACCCTTGCGGATGCAATGGGAAAATCGTGCAATGTCGCCTTTGCCAAGGTAGCGCTGAAGTGGCTTGGGGCTGGGGATATCCTGCACTATGCAGAAAATTTCGGATTCAATAAGGCCCTCGATTTTGACTTACCGGTGCAGATGAGCCAGGCATCTATAGAAGATACCGAAGAGAGTATCGCAAAGACAGCGGCAGGGTTCGGCAATGTGACCCTTTCCCCGCTTCACGGGGCGCTCATCGCCTCTGTGATAGGGAATGACGGCAAGATGATCGCTCCAAGGATCATAGAAAAGATATCCCTCAACGGCAGGGAGCTATACAATTTTAAAATAAAAGAGCTGGACACCTGTATCTCCACTGAGACCGCAGGTAAACTCAAATACATGATGACCAAGACGATCGAGAGCGGCACTTCAAGACATACCTTCTATACACGGAAGGGAAGGGCCTATCTCAAGGACATCACGATTGGCGGCAAGACAGGCACTCTGGAAGGAGATAACCCGCCGGGGGATTATAGCTGGTTTATCGGCATGGCCCCTCTGGAGGACCCTGAGATAGCGGTGGCTGCCCTTGTGATCAACCAACCAGCCTGGCAGATCAAGGCCTCTGTAGCGGCGCGGGAGGCCCTCCTCACCTACTTTAAAAGCAATAGACCTAAGACGGCCAGTGTGCAGTAGGGAAAAGGGGACAGATTTATTTTCACCCTTTGGGTGAAAATAAATCTGTCCCCTTTTCCCTACTTCCCGTAATCCAGCCTCAGCGTCAGAAAAAGGACTAACAGGGTAAGCGTGATAAAAAGCCATGCGTCCAGGAACCAGGCAATCAGGGGGACGGTGTAGTAAAACCCCCGGATACCAAAGGTATAATGGATCCCGGCCCTGGAGAACATCCCCGTGATATAGTCAACAGCGCTGACCCCCATGGTCTCTTCGATCGTCTCCGGCGAGGCCCCGATCAATATCACTAAGTAGTTCAGAAGGCGTATGCAGAGGGAGAAATTTAAGAGGGTCATCAGGAACATCAGCATCAGAGTGATGAGTTTGAGAAATACCATGTAATCGGGAAGGGCAATCGTCCCTCTCCCTGTCACGATACCGGATGTCTGCTCTATATTGAATATGAGATAGAGGATACTGCCTATAAAAACGATACTGGAGGAGGCAAGGAATGAGGCAGCCATGTGTATGTTGCGAAACGATTGAACCGCCACGATGGCGTTTCCCGGTTTGAGCATGTTCTCTACCCATGTCCGGCGAATAATGTTTATCTTCCCCTTGAATATATACTTTGGGAGTTTAAATACCTTGTAGTAGTAATAAACGTGATAGACAATCGTACACAGGATAAAGATCGCAAAGGCTATCATATCGGAAAGATTGAGCGTCATAAGTTTATAACTCTATGGTTTATAAATCTATTTCGTGCAACAATTTGTCATGATACACCTCCGGATGTCTCTCCTTGGGCGCCAGTTCTGTAATCTTGGAACCATAATTCAATGCCTCATCGTGATGCCCGATATACCAGAGCCTGATCGGACCGTTATCTGCGGGTTCAAATATCAGCCTGTAGGTCTCGTCCACCCTGCACTCCATGATCCCCTTCCT
>JACROQ010000061.1 GCA_016214375.1 Nitrospirota bacterium
ACTGTCTCCGCTTGTGAGGGGATAGCGCCTGTGTGCCTGGCCAGGAATGTAATACCAAAAAACATCGCTGACAGGATCGTGCTCATCCAGATCAGCGTGATACCCGCATTATGGCTTCGGGGCTCTTTGAAGGCAGTAACGCCATTGCTTATGGCCTCAACTCCTGTAAGGGCGGCACAGCCGCTTGAAAATGCACGCAAAACCAAAAAGAGGGTCAGGGCCTGGATTGCGCCTCCATGCAAGGGCTCTATACCCGTCACCATTCCCAGCGTACCTGTGAAGTAGTGGTAAAAACCAATGACAATCGTAAATAGCGTCATGAAGAGGAAGAAATAAGTGGGCAGAGAAAAGACCCGCCCGGACTCTTTAACCCCGCGCAGGTTAACAAGGGTCATGAAACCTATGATGCACAATGCGATCGATACACGCCACGGATTTAGCGCTGGAAAAGCCGATGCAATCTGGGCAACACCCGATGACATGGATACGGCGACAGTAAGAATGTAATCAACGAGGAGGGCTGCACCCGCTATTTGCGCAGGGACTTCACCTATGTTGTCACGGCCCACAATGTACGCGCCTCCACCGCAGGGATAGGCATGTATGGTTTGTCTATAGGAAATGGTGACAATTGCAAGCAATATTATAATGGCAATGGCGATTGGGAGGGAGTAATAAAGTGCGCCCGCCCCTGCAAGGATGAGTACGAACAGAATTTCATCGGTGGCATAAGCGACAGAGGAAAGTGCATCAGACGCAAAGATGGCCAGACCGATGGTTTTGCCAACAGTCTGGTGCGACATTTCGGCAGTATGCAGACGTGCCCCTATTAATAATCTTCTGAGTGAAAACGGTCCTTTTCTGGTAATGCCTGCATCAGACATAATTTAATCTTATCAAAAAGCTAATCCGGTTTTCAAATCATTTCCGTTTAAGTTACATTGGATGAAATCATAAAAAGTCCTTCACTGTCACCCTGAGCGAAGCGAAGGGTCTGATAACTCATTATTTTATCAGATTCTTCGCTTCGCTCAGACGCCGTCCTGAACGAAGTGAAGGAATGACAAATGGTGCTTCTGGCGATTTCTTACGAGTTCATCACATTTAGTTCGAAGATATTCCCTCTACAACGCAGACGATATTCCCTTCATAAAGCCTGACATCCACCTTGTCCCCCTTCCGGACATCGGCGGAGGTTTTGACGACGGAGCAGCCTGGCAGCTTGTAGGTGATGCTGTAGCCCCTGGATAGGATGGCCAGAGGGCTCAGTCCGTCGAGTCTTGCCATAGCCCCGTGGAGCGCCTTCTTTTTCAGGGCGATCAGGTGGCCGGTGTTTTTCCATAGAGAACCGGTACAGGCCCCTAATCTCTGCCGGTATAACAGGATGGTGTGCCGCGGGCTAAAGGACCCAACATCCTTTGACATGCCGTCGGTACGCCGGCGCCTGTCTTTGAGAATCCTCCCGATACCGAGGACCAGCCTCCCCTCGATGTCATCCAGTCTCTGGATATACCGGTTGATCTCCCTCTCCGGACTCATGACCCTCTGACTGAGGGCGCAAAGCCGATCCCTCCTTCTGTCCAGAAAGGTCTTCTTGGCATAGACAAGCCTTGAATAGAGTGTCCCGATGTAGCCCTGGATATCCTCTTTATTCCTCACCACCAGCTCTGCGGCGGCTGACGGGGTGGGGGCCCTCAGGTCTGCGACAAAGTCGGCTATCGTATAATCAATCTCATGACCGACAGCCGATATGATGGGGATCCGCGATTGATATATGGCACGGGCGACACTCTCTTCATTAAAAGGCCAGAGGTCTTCTATCCCGCCCCCGCCCCGTGTTACGATGATAACATCAATATCATCCATATGATTTAACTCTGTGATCGCCTCAACAATCTCAGGCGCAGCCCTCTCCCCCTGAACCGCAGCCGGGGCAATCACGATCTCCACATTGGCAAAACGCCGGTCAATCACCTTTAAGATATCCTGTATCGCGGCCCCGGTAGGGGAGGTCACAATCCCGATCTTCCTTGGGAAGACGGGTATGGATCTCTTTCTTGACTCATCAAAAAACCCCTCTTTGGCAAGCCGCTCCTTTAATTGCTCAAAGGCCATCAGGAGCGCACCGAGCCCCTTGGGCTCCATATAGTCAATGACGATCTGGTATTCACCCCGGTACTCGTATACGGTAACCCTGCCGCGGCAGAGGACATGAAGGCCATCCTTTGGAACAAACCGGAGGGCGCGTCCCGCTGACCGGAACAGGACAGCCCTGATCTGGGAAGCGTTGTCTTTCAAGGTAAAGTAGAGGTGTCCGGAGGAGGGGACGCGGAAATTACAGATCTCCCCTTCTATCCATACATCTGGAAAGGAGTCTTCGAGGGTAGTCTTTATTAAGGCGGTGATTTCAGAAACGGTGAGGATGTGCCGCCTGGGAATACCGGTCTCACTATCCATGTCCATCTTTGATCTGGAGCCTTTCTATAGAGACAGACTTTCCATCCCTTTTATCGATATCGATAACAACGCCTGAGATGACTGGATGCCCCTTCGCCACCTCAAAACGCCTGGGCATAAGGGTCAGATATTTATCGATGATCATCTCTTTTTCAATCCCGATGACGGAGTTGGCCGGTCCGGTCATCCCGGCATCGGTAATGTAGGCCGTCCCCTTGGGCAGTATCTGCTCATCCGCCGTCTGCACGTGGGTATGGGTCCCGATGACAGCGGCTGCACCGCCATCGGCAAACCATCCGAAGGCCAGCTTCTCTGAGGTGGCCTCGGCGTGGAAGTCCACTATGATGGCATCCGCAGCGGCCTTCAGCCGGGGGAGCTCACGCCGGAACCAGCGAAACGGGCAATCAAAGTTGCCCATGAAAACCCTCCCGGCGAGATTCACCACCGCGACCCTATCCCTGGAGTCCGTGTATACCGTGATATCTCCGGACCCCGGCACCCCGTCAGGATAGTTTGCAGGCCTCAGGAGCCTCCGTTCTTTTTCGATGTAGGGGAGGATCTCTTTTTTATCCCATATATGATTGCCGGAGGTGATGACGTCAATACCCAGCGAAAGCAGGTCGTCGGAGATCTTCGGGGTGATGCCAAAGCCCCCTGCGGCGTTTTCGCCATTGGCAATGACAAGGTTTATCCGGTATTCGTCTATCAGCGAATCAAGATGTTTGGAGATGAGTTTACGACCCACGTCGCCGATGATGTCACCAATGAAAAGGACCCTCACGGATTTGTTCCCCTCTCTTATTTCTTATTTAACCTTAGCCCAAGAAGGGGACAGATTTGAAATCTGTCCCCCCTTACGCCTTCCGGTTTTTCAGATCCCTCGCTTCGCTCGGGATGACCCTTCGGGTCACTTCGCCAACTCCACGTACCTGCTCTCCCGAATCACGATAACCTTGATCTGGCCTGGATATGTCAACTCATCATGGATCTTTTTGGCCATCTCGCGGGCGATCTGCGATGCCTCGGCATCCGAGACATCCTCCTGCTTGACAATGACGCGGATCTCCCTGCCGGCAGATATGGCGTAGGCCTTCTCCACCCCTTTAAAGGTAGAGGCAACCTTTTCCAGATTCTCAAGCCGCTTGATATACGACTCAAAGGTCTCCCGCCTTGCCCCCGGTCTTGCCCCTGAAAGGGCATCTGCCGCCGCCACCAGCACGCTTTCAACGCAGTTCGGCTCAATATCGCCGTGGTGTGAGCCTATCGCATTGATCACGACGGGGTGCTCTCCGTACTTCTTTGCAACCTCCATCCCAAGAGTGGTATGGGGCCCTTCATGCTCGTGGGTCAGCGCCTTGCCGATATCGTGAAGCAATGCGGCCCGCTTGCACAGCGGCACATCAAGACCAAGCTCTGAGGCCATAATCCCGCAGATAAAGGCCACCTCACGCGCATGCATCAGGTTATTCTGACCATAGCTTGTCCGGTACTTCAGGCGGCCGAGCAGCTTGACAATCTCAGGATGGACATTATGGATTCCGAGGTCGAACAGCGCCTTCTCTGCCTCTTCGCGCATGTTCTTCTCAACATCCTTTTTCACCTTCTCTGCCAGATCTTCAATTCGCCCCGGGTGTATCCTCCCGTCCGCGATCAGCTTCTCTAATATCTGGCGTGCAACCTCGCGGCGCACAGGGTCAAACCCTGAGATGATCACTGCCTCCGGGGTATCATCCACAATAAAATCAACCCCTGTCGCGCTCTCCAGCGCCCGGATATTACGCCCTTCCCTCCCGATAATCCTCCCCTTCATCTCCTCGTTGGGGAGATTGACTACGGAAACGGTCGCCTCCGCTACCTGCTCATTGGCATACCTCTGTATGGCCAGCGTGATGATCTCCTTTGCCTTTTTCTCTGCGGTACTTTTTGCCTCATCCTCGATGCGTTTGATCTCCTTAGCCGCCTCAAACTTGGCCTCGTCCTCCATCGCCTGCATGAGATGTTTCTTGGCCTCTTCCGCAGACATCCCTGAGATGCGCTCCAACTGTTCTCTCGCAGTCCTTATTGACTGCTCATACTGCGTTATCTTCTCCGCAGCCAATTTCTCACGTACGATCGTTTCCTTATCCCGCCGGTGCAGTTCATTGTCCCGGCGCTCCAACTGCTCTCCCTTCCTCTCTAAATGATTCTCTTTCTGGCTCAGCCTCTTTTCTGAGTTCATAAGCTCTAAACGCTTCCCCTGCGACTCCTTTTCAATATCCATCCTGGCCTGATATATCTTGTCCTTGGCCTCGATCTCAGCCTCTTTCCTCTTGTTCTCAACCTCCCTTTCAGTATCCTTGATGATCCTCTCTGCCTTCTCCTGTGCCTCTTTGACCTTGTCTGCACTGGTAACATTCTTGAGAATAAATCCGGCAGCAATTCCTACTGCAATTCCTATAATTCCTATAAGACCTATAATGATGGTTTCCATGTCTTCTTCACCTCTTTCACTTACCCTTTACGTGGTTCCGCCTTCTTCAGCCCCTCAAGCCTTTTTCTGATCTCCCCCTCAAATCCATTACCTGTGGGATTGTAATAACTGACTCCCCCCGGCACATAGTCCTGC
>JACROQ010000062.1 GCA_016214375.1 Nitrospirota bacterium
CTGTCTGTCCACCAACCCGCACAGTCGCAGTAATCTCTACTGCACATAAACCATTTTCATCAGGTTCAGGATATTCTGTAAACGATATATCAACCCCTGTCAGTAATAAGGGATGACACATAGGTATTACATCCGATGTCCTCTTAGCGCCCATGATGCCCGCCACCTGCGCTACAGCAAGCACATCCCCTTTGGCGATCTCCCCCTCTTGTATCCTCTTTAATGTTTCAGGCCGCATATAGACCTTCCCGGATGCAATAGCTGTTCGATGCGTCACAGCCTTTTCACTCACATCCACCATCTTTGCCCTGCCCTCTACATTAAAATGTGTAAGTTCTCCCACTTGTACACCTCCCTGATTTTGATGTCATTCTGAGCGAAGCGAAGAATCTGACATTTTCAGATCCTTCGGACTTTGTCCTCAGGATGACATCTTAATAAAATTTGCATAGAGTATACCAGATTTTTCTGAATCGACAAATAATTTATTGAGGTTGCATAAAGAAATGGCAGATGATAATCCCTATCACCTGCCATTAACCTTTATCTTGATAAATAAATTTGAAATTTCAAATTTGAAATTAAGATCACCTATCCGCCAATCTGTGTCATAGAGTGGAGATATTTCCTGGACTCGGCATTGATATCTATATTATGGGCTTCCGGCTTGGTCTCCATCACAGAGCAAAGAAGTCTCTCTACCTCAGCATCATCACAACCATTCCTCAGAGGCTCCCTGAAATCGATATATGATTCAGAGAAGAGACAATGCTTTATCCTTCCATCAGCCCCGAGACGGATCCTGTTGCAGGTATCACAGAAATGTTCGCTTATGGCGCTAATGAAACCTACCAGGCCTTTTGCCCCGTGGAGCCGGTAATTCTTTGCAGGGGCTGATTTATCTTTCTCGTTGATCACCGGTTCTAATTTCCCCAGCGCCGTTTCTATCTTTTCCATCATCTCTGCCTTGGATATAAAGCTCTTCTTCCAGCTTTCCCAGTCATCCACAGGCATAAACTCTATGAATCTTACCTGGAATGGCTTTGTTAACGTCAGCTTTGCGAAATCAACTATTTCATTATCATTACTCCCCTTTGAAGGGACCACATTCAGCTTTATCGGGTCAAATCCTACCCGCTCTGCTTCAAGAATACCTTCCCATACCCTGTCAAAACAATCACCCTTTGTTATTTCCTGAAACTTTTTGGGGTCAAAGGTATCCAGGCTGATATTAATCCTCCGCAATCCTGCTTTCTTCAGGGCCTGAGCATAATTCTTTAATAGCACCCCGTTTGTTGTCATGGCAATATCCTTGATCCCATCGATCTTATTTACTGCCGCTATAAATTCAACAACGCCTCTTCGGACAAGGGGTTCTCCCCCGGTTATCCTTACCTTATTAAGCCCCATTTTGGCGGCAACCTTTACGATACGAAGCATTTCATCAAACTGGAGGAGTTCATTCGAGGGAAGGGTACTTATGGTACCACAGGAAGGGACGCAGTAGACACACCGGAGATTACACCGGTCTGTAACCGAAATCCTTATGTAAGTGATCTTACGATTAAATGCGTCGACCAGTTGAGCCATGGGAACCTCCTTGATTCCATTTATTTTATAGCTAACACTCCAAAATTTTGTTGCAATTTCTATACCATTACAACTCCGCTTTCCCTCTTCTTTCCCACCGGGAGTGGAGAGGCCCAATTTTCCTATAAAATGATGATATACTGCCATCACTTGAATTACAAGGAGGTTTTCAAATACTGTATAACAATGATACAAGTTTTTGGGCCGCAATCCTTTACTGGGCCTAACCCTTTAATTTATTGGCAGAAATATATTGTATATTCTTGACACATACTGGGGGGAAGATTGCCCTTGACCTGCTCCGTATAATGCTATAGCATATCATCGGTTTCAGGTCCTTTCGTAAAATAATCAACTAATAATAACCTAAGGAGGTGTTTTATGCAGAATAAGCCCAAAGGACAAAGGATAAAGGTAAAGGTTAAAGCCGGGAGCTCTGTTTATATAGGAACTTTTTTTGTCCCAGAGCTTAGAACAAGACTCTCCGATGTTCTGAATGATAGAGATAAGGATTTTATCAGCCTTACTGATGTCACTGCAAATGATAGTGAGAAAAGGATTGACTTTGTCTGCTTAAATAAACACCTTATTGAATCGTTAGAACCTTATGGATCTTAAGAGATGCAGAATGCATGGAAGGAGGTAAAGAGATGAAGAGGTTAAGGCTAATCATTCTTGGTACGCTGGTGGTGTTGGTAACATCATTAATGACGTCTACTTATGCGGTGGGTGGAGAAACACTGGCCGCCTCTCCCTATACACGGGGCGGAGAGAATCAGATGAAGACCATATTTATGGATACCTTTTACGGCATGGCCGCCGGTGCCTTGATCGCCACTGCCGTATCATTGACACAGGATCACCCTGATTGGGGGGCAAATGTAGGCGCCGGGGCTGCCATCGGCGGGATTGCCGGGGCGCTATTTGGAATTGCAACAGAGGTAAAATACCTGGCGAGTCTCGAAGATGGACATATGTCCCTGGGGATACCATCTCTTTCGGCAAGTGTAGACAAAGGAGAACGGCATGGTCTTATCTACACCGCTGGAATCTTCCAGTATAAGTTTTAGGTAACCGATACTATTCCTTGCAAGGGAGGAATAATGCAGCCAACAGAAATGGCTAATGCATGATCCCATTAAAGGATGACAACCCAACAAGTACCTATCCATTTGTAACAGTCGGACTGATTACAATAAATACCCTTGCATTCATCTATGAACTCTCTCTTGGACAGCACCTTGAACATTTCCTGAATAGGTATGGCGCTATACCTGTTTTTGTATTGAATATGAGTTCCCCTTTAGGATATTCTCCACCTTATGTGACAATCTTCACATCCATGTTTCTTCACGGGGGATTCTTCCACACTGCAGGTAATATGCTCTATCTCTGGATATTTGGAAACAATATCGAGGATTCCATGGGGCACTCCAAGTTTATCCTGTTCTATTTTATATGCGGTATCGTTGCCGTCTACACATTTTCCATTGTAAATCCGGCCTCGACCATCCCTATGATCGGGGCAAGTGGCGCTGTTTCAGGTGTCCTGGGGGCCTATCTGATACTATTCCCCCGGGCAAAGGTCCTGACGCTGATCCCCTTGGGTTTCTATATGCAGGTCGTAAAGGTCCCTGCCCTCTTTGTGTTAGGATTCTGGATTATCGTACAGATTATTAATGGTATGGTCAGCGGAGGGACTGGAGGAGGTGTTGCATGGTTTGCCCATATAGGAGGATTTCTATCCGGCATACTCCTGATTGTTCTGATTAAAAAGAGGAGGTAGTAACAATTCAATGAGGAATATACTTTCAACAGAAAGAAAGGGGGTATTTCATATGTATACCATAAAAAAACTTTTCATCATGTTGGTCTTTACGTCTATGTTTTTTGCAGGGTGTGGGGGAAATCTGTTTGAAGGTTTGTCGGACCGTACTAGTGCAACAGCCAAAAAAGAGGATGCAAAGATAGCGCTGGATAAGGGAAATTATAACGAGGCGGTCAGTCTGTTAGAGGATCTGTGTGGAACCGACACCTCTAATCTGACTTGTGACGAAGAGACGCAAACCGATCTTGCCTCGGCCTACATAGCCAGTGCAACAAACCTCGATGTGTTGCAGTTAATTGCTAAGGCAGAAGAGGCTGCTGCCGGGACTTCCAGTAGTTTCACCACTGTATCCAGCCTTCTTCCTATAACAGACATTAATGCCTGTGCAGACCCAGCTACATGCCCCATATCAGAAGGGATGAGCAAAGCTATTACTATATTAGAGGGGCTTCTCCCAGCTACTGTTCCTGTCAACCCCACAGATACAGAAAAAAATCTGTATCTGCAATTAGCTGTGGCATCAGCAGTGGATGCAGCAGTAAATATAGGTGTTGTTTCTGGTGGATTGTACGATGATGGAACACCTAAGAACGTCCCTCAATCAATTGACACAGCGACCCTTACAACCATTACTGATGATGTTAATAATATCATAGATGGGGTTGCCGGCTCAGGTCTCGGTTCTACAGAGCTGACAAATGACATAAATAACATAAAAACAGGGATAGATAGTAATTCTGATGGAAATGTGGTGTTAGGGGAACTCCAGACATATATTACTAACCTGCAGTAGTAACATGCAAGGAGACCGATTATGAACTATCAAAGGAAGATATGGATATCTGGCCTGGTATTGCTGTCAATCTTTTATGTGTGCATCATTACGGCCTCTGCCGAAGAATTCCCTTCCCTCTATAGAGGGATCAGGCCGCTGGGGATGGGAAATGCCTTTATCACAGTAGCACATACAGTGATTTTAAGGATATCGATTCGAACAATGTGACCGAGGTAACCAACGTATTGAGCAAGTACATTGGGGAGCGTTTCTCTCTCCGTACTTCCCTTTATCCTAACATTATATTCCACAACTTTGGTGTCGGGGCTTTAGGTCAAGTCTCTTTTAGCGGAGAGGTCAGGAACCGTGTTAATCCGCAGGTAAATGTAGATGGAAAGGCCGATGTGGGCGGGGTTGTAGGGTTTGCCTATGGATTCCGCGAAAAGAAGGTCCAGGTCGGCGTAGCATTGAAATTTGTCCAGCGGCAGAGTTTTCAGAAGACCTACTATGCTACAGACATAGCAAGTGCAAACTTTGATCCGTCAAATGACTTCAGTGACTTAAAAAAGACCGGGACGGGCTTCAGTGGTGATGTCGGGGTGAAGGTAAACCCGGAGTGGCCTCTCAGGCCTTCAATCGGCCTTGTCCTCCAAAACATCGGCGATCTTAACTTAGACAAAGCCGGAAAAATACCTCAGCAGCTTAATGCAGGGGTCTCTATCCATCCTGATCTCTGGATCTTCAAAAACACCCTTGCCCTGGATATAGTCGATCTCACTAAAAATGTGGAGGGGGAAGACGATTTCTATAAGCGTGTCCACATGGGTGCAGAGATCAAGCTTCCATACATTCTTTCGCTAAGGGTAGGGGCAAACCAGGGCTACCCCTCTTTTGGGGCTACGATAGACTTCTGGATCCTCAAGCTGGCCTATGCCTATTATAAAGAAGAATTAGGGGCCGTAGCCGGACAAAAGGATGATGCACGGCATGTAGGACAGATAGCGATCGGCTTCTAATCCTTGACTTCAAAGGACTACCTATTGTAATATATTGAAAAATTGGGTTTTTTAGAAACCGATCCCATGTCACTATTTTTAAAAAAGTATTTTGCGCCTGTAAATCTTATCCTATTAACGACGGGTGTCTTCTTTATTGCGCAGATCCTTACCTTCAAGATAGCCAAAAGATTGGAACCACCGGTTACGATTGGTTATACTGGCAATGCGATAGATTCCGCGAAAAGGGAGGTAAAACCGTTCGAGGCCTATAAGATAATTCTGGAGCGAAACATCTTCAACTCTAAGGGACTTTCATTATTCTCTCCGCCTATTGCACCCGCATCCCCTGCGGCCTCTGCGAAGGCAGAGGAACCACCGGTTCCAGTAAAACTTGTAGGGACCGTTGCAGGGAATCCGCTATACTCCTATGCCGTCATAGAAGACCCGTTCCAGAGGACCAATAAGATCTTTAAGTTAAATGATACAATTGCACCCAATATAAAACTTCTGGAAATCCATAGAAACAGGATTACAATATCCAGGAATGGCAAGACAGAAGAGATAGAACTCGGGGCTCAGGAGACAGCAGCAGCAGCACAGCCGCGCATCCCCGCCCCTCCCCGCCCTGGCCTGGCGCCAACCTCACCGGCCTCAGAGGTTACACAGCCATCCCCTTCTACCTTTGTGGTTGATAGAGAAAGCGTGCAGGCAGCCACGCAAGACATGAACAAGCTTCTAACGCAGGCCCGTCTTGTCCCCAATTTTACAGGTGGAGTAGCCGACGGATTCAGGATATTCTCTATAGTCCCTGACAGTCTGTTTGAGAAGGCAGGCCTCAGGAATGGAGACATTATTCATAGCATTAATGGAATAGAATTGAAAGACCCTGAGAAGGCGTTCCAGATCTACCAGTTATTAAAAGATAATGACCGTTTTGCTATTGACCTCGTGCGGGCAGGTCAGAATTTGTCGCTGAACTATGAAGTCAGGTAAGAGAGGTAAATCCACACAGGGAGGTGTCATCTGAAGATGAAATCCATTTCTTTGTTTGCAGTCTTTATTATCATCCTTGTTTCCCTATTAAAAACTACAGACAGCCTGTGGGCACAGATGAGCCCCCCATTCCCCTCAATGATCTCTGCAGGTCCGGCAGGAGGCTCTGAAGGCACAATACTCAAAGGTTCAGAAGGGACACCTGCTGCTCAGAGGAAGACATTACCGCTCTCTACCCCACCCCCTCCTCGGCCCCAACCTACGGCAACTCCTCCGCAATCGCAAACACCAGTGAACCCTCCGCAGCAACCGCTCCCTGCTCTTCACCCGATTGTGCAGCAACCGCCGGCCAAGGCTTCGGATAGGATGGTGACACTGGATTTTAACAATGTAGACCTTCAGACATTTATAAAATTTATCAGTGAACTCACAGGAAGAAATTTTGTGCTCGATGAAAAGGTCCAGGGCAAGGTTACGGTAATCTCTCCTGCCAAGATATCTGTAGATGAGGCGTATCAGGTCTTTTTAACTGCCCTTGATCTGAAAGGATTCACGGCAGTCACAGAGGATAAGGTCATAAAGATATTCCCCTCCAGAGACGCAAAGCAGAGCGGTGTCAGTGTGGTAACGGATGCAAAGCCGCTGCCGCCAGACGAGAACTACGAGACACGGATCGTCCGTCTGAAGTACGTCAGCGCCTCAGAGATCGCCCGTTTGATCGCCCCGTTGATATCCAAGGACGGATCAAGCATACCCTATTCACAGACGAATGCCCTCATCCTTACAGATGTCAAGAGCAATATGGCAAAGCTCCTGAACCTGATAGGGGAATTGGACATGGAACCCCCTAAGGGAAAGGGCGGCATCTATGTATATTATCTCCAGAACGCCAGTGCGGAGGACATGGCCAAGGTGCTGGCAAATCTTACGAGCCGGATTCCCGCAAAACCCCCGGCAGGACAACCGCCGCAAGAGGCAGTGGTACACTTTGAGGGGGGCATATCCGTTACTGCAGACAAGGCAACCAACTCTCTGATTATTATGGCCTCTCCCGAGGACTATGAACGCCTGACCTCCATCATTGAACGGCTTGATGTCAAGAGAAAGCAGGTTTTTGTAGAAGCGGCGATCGTAGAGATGAGCCTTGATAAGACAAGGGAGCTGGGCATAGAGTGGAGAACCACAGAAAATCCAAGCGCCACAGGATATACCATTGCGGGCGGTACGATACTTGCTCCAACAGGGATAAAAGATTTCTCAGTAAACCCCCTGAGCGTAAATGGTCTGGTAGTAGCCGGAGTTAAAGGATTCTTGCCTGATGGGAAGACACTGAATGTAGGGGCGCTCCTAAGGGCCTTCCAGGCCGACACGGATGTGAATATCCTCTCAACACCCAATATCCTTACCCTGGATAACCAGGAGGCCAAAATAATCGTCGGTCAGAATGTCCCATTTATTACGGGCACAAGTCAGACCGCAGGGGGGAATGTCCAGGCCACCATCGAACGAAAAGACGTCGGTATCCAATTAAAGATAACCCCTCATACCACGGAAAGCGACCTCGTAAGATTAGACTTATATCAGGAGATATCGAGTCTTGGAGGCAGCGTCCCCGTAGGCCCCGATCAGGAGGTCCCCATCACCAACAAGAGGTCTGCAGAGACCTCCGTAGTCGTGAGAAATAACGAGACGGTCGTGATCGGCGGGCTTATCAAGGATGATTTGACGGTCACAGAGAGAAAGGTGCCGATACTGGGTGACTTACCCATACTTGGCTATCTGTTCAGATATCAGAGCAAACAGAAGGGTAAGACCAATCTCATTCTCTTCCTGACACCCCATATCATCAGGGATTCAGAGGCCCTCGAAAAGATCAGCAATGAGAAGAGGAAAAGGGCCGAGGAATTCAGGGAAAAATATCATTTTGATCTGAAAGATGATTTCATCCTTAATCCGCCGCCGGATGACCAACAACCGGAAGGTCAGCAACTACAACAAGATATTCAACCATTTGCCGCCCCGGAATAAGCAATGCCTATGACACGAAAGAGAGAACGCATAGGTGAAATTTTACGGAGACTGTCCCAGGTTGGAGAGAAAGAGATAGAAGAGGCCCTGGATATTCAACGGGAAAAGGGTCACCGCATCGGTGAGATATTATTACGCTCTAAACAGATCAAAGAGGTGGACATGCTAAAGGCATTGAGCATTCAGTTTCAGATCCCATTTCTTCAAAACCTGACCGAAGAGGAGATCGACAAGGCCCTGGTCTCTTCTGTCCCCATCTCCTTTTTAAAGAGACACATCCTTCTCCCTTATCACCGGGAAAATAGTTCGGTAAAGCTGGCGATATCTGATCCGTTGAATATCAGCCCGATAGATGACCTCAAGATATTTCTGAATACCGATGTGGAGCTCTTTTTAGCAGAGTCCATCACAATCCTCAACGCGATTAACATGGCCTATGAGACGCACAGAGAGGCGGCCGAGCAGGTCATTGAAGATATGGGCGATGAGGCATTCTCTGTCGGTTTTGAAGAGCCTATCGACCTGATCGATGTCGTCGATGAGGCCCCCATCATAAAACTCCTCAACTCATTACTCTTTCGTGCGGTCAAGGAGCGGGCAAGCGATATCCATTTTGAGCCCTTTGAGAGAGACATCATCGTGCGTTTCAGGATTGACGGAGTCCTGCATAACATCCTGACACTGCCCAAGAGGTTCCAGCCAAGTATTACCTCAAGGATAAAGATTATGGCCTCCCTGAACATTGCGGAAAAACGCCTTCCCCAGGATGGAAGGATGGGACTGAAGATCGCTGGAAAAGATGTCGACGTCCGTGTCTCCATTATTCCGACATCCTTTGGTGAAAGGGTGGTGTTACGGCTCCTCGACAAATCAGGATATTTGCTGCGTCTCACCGATATCGGCCTTTCCAGAGAGATGCAGGCCACGTTTAACAAACTGATCCGCCTTTCCCATGGTATCATGCTGGTCACAGGGCCGACAGGAAGCGGTAAGACCACCACTCTGTACGCGTCTCTTACGGAGATCAACTCGCCTGACAAGAATATTATTACGATTGAAGACCCTGTAGAATATCAGGTAAAAGGGATTGGGCAGATGCAGGTCAATCCAAAGATCGAGTTAACCTTTGCCAAGGGGCTAAGATCAATCCTGCGTCAGGACCCGGATGCGATTATGGTGGGAGAGATCAGGGACCTGGAGACAGCAGAGATCGCCATCCAGGCCTCGTTAACAGGCCATCTTGTCTTCAGCACCCTTCATACCAACGATTCTGCAGGGGCCATTACACGACTCATCGATATGGGGATTGAACCGTTTCTGGTCTCCTCTTCTGTGGTAGCCATTATAGCGCAGAGACTGGTCAGGATCCTCTGTCCGCATTGTAAAAAGGAATACACCCCGACTCCTCCCGAACTGAATGAGCTTGGAATTGAATCTTCACGGATGGATGGACACACCGTCTATATGGCTGTAGGTTGCGATAAGTGTATCCAGACAGGGTATCGGGGCCGTACCGGCATCTATGAGATCCTTCTGATCAGTGATGAGGTCAGAAATCTGATATTACAAAATGTCAATTCCCAGGTCATAAAGAACAAGGCCATTGAGGTCGGAATGACCACTCTAAGGATGGATGGGGCATTAAAGGTGCTCTCAGGAATAACGGGCATTGAAGAAGTCCTGCGCGTCACACAGGAGGATATCGTAGAGTAGTCTATGCCAGTCTTTGAATACAAGGGATTATCTATTGAAGGTAAAGATGCGAGGGGATTCATAGATGCAGAAAATCTGCAAAGCGCAAAGCTCAAGCTCAGAAGGTCCGGCATTTTTCCTGTAGAGGTCTCCGAGGAGACAAGGAAAAAGGCAGAAGGCGAGCCGTCGGCTGTCAGAGGCCTCCTGCGGAGGGTCAAGAAACAGGAGACCACCGTATTCACCCGTCAATTAGCCACCCTGCTTGCAGCAGGCCTTCCCCTGATGGAGGCATTATCCGCCACGATTGACCATGTCGATGACCCTTTGCTGAAGAAGGCCATAACGCGGATAAGGGAGGATGTCCGGGAGGGGAAATCCCTTGCAGATGCCATGAAGGTCCATCCCAGGGTATTCTCCGGACTTTACACAAACATGATACAGGCGGGAGAGGCAAGCGGGGCGCTCGATGTCGTCCTTGAACGCCTCGCAGACTTTCAGGAAAGCCAGGTAAGACTCAGAAACAAACTATGGGCCGCGATGACCTACCCCATCATGATGCTCTTTATTGGCGCCGGGGTGCTGATCTTCCTCTTCAGTTTTGTAATACCGCAGGTCACAAAGGTCTTTGAAGACACCGGCCAGGCCCTCCCTCTGCCCACGCTGATTCTCATCTCCATAAGCGACTTCTTCAGGCTCTACTGGTGGGCAGTGGTTGGCGGGATATTTGCGGTCTCCTTTGCCGTCACAAAATATGTGAAGACACCGCAGGGAAAGGCCAGGTACGACAGGTTGATATTAAGAGTCCCCATGTTCGGCAAGATCATCAAACTGATCGCCATATCACGGTTTACAAGAACTCTGAGCACTCTTCTTGCCAGCGGCGTCCCACTGATTACCTCCATGGATATCGTACAGGCCGTCGTGAATAACAGCGTACTCTCCAGGGTCCTGGAAAATGCAAAAGCACGGGTGCGTGAAGGGGATGCATTGTCAGAACCTCTTCGAAGGAGCGGCATGTTTCCATCCATGGTCATACAGATGATAACCGTAGGTGAGAGGAGCGGAGAGCTTGAGGGGATGTTAGCCAAAGTCTCTGAGGTCTTTGACAATGAAGTGGACACGACGGTCGCCGGTCTGACGGCGCTTCTTGAGCCGGTGATGATCCTCGTCATGGGAGTTATTGTCCTCTTTGTCGTGCTCTCGATCCTGCTGCCTATATTTGAGATGAGTCAGATTGTGAGATAAGTTGAAATGGAGGGGTAAATATGAAACGCTTAATAAAGTGTAATCGCGGTTTTACTCTCATTGAGATCATGGTCGTATTGATTATTATCGGCCTCCTGGCCGGTATTGTTGTCCCGAAACTTATGGGGAGGACTGAAGAGGCAAAACGTATCAAGACAGCGGTCCAGATAAAGAACCTGCAGTCATCCCTGGATCTGTACAAATTGGACAGCGGAGTCTATCCTTCCACAGACCAGGGGCTTCAGGCATTGGTAGAAAAACCTGCGGTTGGAGAGATACCCAACAACTGGAAAGAAGGTGGGTATATCGATAAGATCCCCAAAGACCCGTGGGGTAATAACTATGTCTATATCAGCCCGGGGGGTCATGGAGACTATGACCTTTACTCCTACGGAGCCGATGGAGAAGAGGGTGGTGAAGGGAGAAATGCCGACATCCAAAGTTGGAGCCTGGAATAGAGGCTACACCCTTATTGAATTATCTATCATCTTAATCCTGTTAGGCGTCATTCTTCTTTTTGCCCTGCCTAAGTTAGATATCATAGGGGAGGTACGGTTACGGTCCACGGCAAGGGAGTTGGCCGGAACGATCCAGTCGCTCTTCGACGAATCCATACTGAAAAGGGCGCCCTACCAGCTTGTATTCGATATTGGAGAAAGGACCTACTCTATCGTTGAGACAGGGGTCAATCCGGAATCTTCAGAGGTAATCGAAACAACCAAAAGACAGGTAAATCTGCCGGATAAGACCTATATCAAAGATATCGTAACCCCGATAGACGGCAAAATAACCGAGGGAAAGATTGTGATCAGATTCTATCCCGACGGATTTGCGGATAAGAACGTGATACACCTGTCCAACGGCAAGAAAGACTATACCCTCGTGACAACGCCACTCTCAGGCAAGGTCAAAATCCTCGAGGGTTATGTGGAGATACAGGAGGGCGGCTGAAGATGAAGTCTCCCCGGATCATACATAATGCCCCCGGTTTTACACTCCTTGAGGTCATGGTGGCCCTCCTCATCATTGCCACATCATTCATTGTCCTCCTGCACTCCAGAAACCAGAGTGTCATTGCGGCTGATTACGCAAGGCATATGACGATTGCCACCCTCCTTGCGACGGAGAAGATGGGGGAGATGGAACAGGGGGGAATAGACACTACAGGTGAGGATAGCGGCAATTTTGGGGAAGCCTATCCGGAATTTCTGTGGAGAACCATCATATCAGACACACCCTATGAACAGGTCCGGGAGGTCCGGGTAGAGATTTCATGGGGGGAAGGAAAGGGTCACCGGAGTGTGGAGCTGGTAAATTATATAAAGGCGGTAACTAATGAATAGGAAAAGGTTTAAACTGTTTATTATGAAACAACTTATAAAGAATACACATGGCTTCACCCTGATGGAGGTGCTTATCGCTACAGCAATCCTTGCTATCGTGCTGACCATAGTCTATGGAAGCTTTGTCCAGACAAAAAGGGTTATAGCGAGGGCTGAAGGCTCTGTGGACGAATTACGGGGGGTCCGTGTCTCCTTTAACAGGATGATGTGGGATCTGAGTATGGCCTTTCTCTCTAAACAGGGCCCTGATCAGACTGACGTGAACACCATTTTTGTAGGTACAGATGATTTTGCGGCCGGTTATCCCAATGACAGCATTGACTTTACATCCTATGCGAACAGGATACGGAATAAAGATGCAAGGGAATCCGATCAGACAGAGGTGGGCTATTATCTGAATAGAAACTTTGAAGGAGACACTGTCCTGATGAAGAGGGAGAAGAGGCAAATAGATAAAAAGCCCCTGGAAGGGGGGAAGTCCTTTGAGTTATCAGAGGATGTCGTCGGCCTCAATTTCCGCTATCTGGATCAGGGGGCGTGGGTGGATAGCTGGGACTCAAGGGTTTCCAAGGCCATTCCAGAGGCGGTTGAGATAACGCTCATCATCAAGGATCGCACGGGTCGTGAAAGGTCCTACAGGACGGTCACAGGGATACCCTTAGGGGGAAAATCATGAATACCCGGGACGATTCAGGGGTGGCCCTTGTCATTACCCTGTTAGTCCTCACCCTCCTCCTGACAAGTATCCTTGAATTTAATCTGGGGATGCGGGTGGAGGCACGGGCGGCTGCGAACTTCAGGGATGATATGAAGGCCTATTACCTGGCAAGGTCAGGTATCACCTTTGCCATGGCCTTGCTGGAAGAAGACAGC